>CAYNMA010000001.1:0-82622 GCA_964398075.1 uncultured Bacteroides sp.
GATAGCTTAGGGCAGTTCCAAGCATTACCAACAGGCAGATTATCTAACGTGCCTATGGTGGTACGTCGTATGTTTAAGTAGTTTGGTGGGTTAACCCACTAGAAAGGAACAAGGTGAAATTATGTTAAAAAGAATTTTTCAAGCTACCGCCGTTGCTTTAAGTGCAATGGCACTATTTGTCACAGTTCGTTTTACGAACTTCACAACCTGCACACTCTATGAGTGGTATGTAGATGATGACCACCTCAGTCTTGAGGTGGAAATGCAAGACGGTTCACTCCAAGAGTATTGGGTGACCTATGACACGGATATTGCACTAGATGCAAGCCGTGTGGTATTTTATACACCAAATCCAACCGACTTCACAACATATGAGGTCGTGGATATTTATTAAGGCAGACACCACCCGTGGGGGTGGTTTGCAGATACAAAGGTTCGTTTTACGAACCTACAACAAAGTGGGTTGACCCACTAGAGAAGAAAAGGAGATAAATTATGGCACAGAAAACAGAAATGACTTACATTAAAGAGCAGGAGTTAGGCACAGTAAATGGAGTCCGTTTTGAATACGGACACTATGTAAAAGGTAAAACTGCCTTTGAAGGTAAAATCTATGGCTTTGAAAAAAATCCAAAGGGCGAGAAGTGCGTATGTAAAATCACCCTTGCACATTTCCAGGCACTTGCTTCACTTGAAATCGACTTGTCAGAGCTGGAAGAAGATGAAGTTGATTTCGACTAGTTCGTAAAACGAACTGAGAACTTGTAAGAAATAAGGGTGGGCGGTTGGCATTTGGTGGGTTGACCCACTAGGAAGGAATTAAAAATGGAGAAATTTTTAAACGGAGTGGTTATATGCAACACCACTCCACACGCAATTACTATTCAGAATATGGACGGCACTCTTGTATCCGTTCAGCCTGAGCATTTACTTAATGCAACGGCGGTCGAAGAAAAGGTGTCTGACCTTTTTGTGACCACAAAATTTGTGGGTACTGCAGAGGGTGAGCAGATTATCTCCGAGATAGAGTCTGAATTTAAGGCTCAGTATGGAGATGATTCCACTCTTGTAATAGTAGGTAGCATCATAGCAGCTCAAGCCTACAGAGGTAAGGTAGTAGGTATGACACCCGTGCCAGGCTATGAGCGAGTTGCACCTGCTGAGAAGCAAATGAGATGCGACAAGTTTACTGTTTTCAATTAAGGGGGTGAAATTATGAAAAAGAAAAAGCTTATTAAGGTATGCAATAGGGCGGAGTCAATTATCCTTGCCCTTGCGTGCATAATGGCGGTGGGCGAGTTCGGCTCTCTGCTTATAGGTGAAAAGGCTCTTGCCACTGTGTTTATGTGGGCAAGCTTAGGCTCGGTAGGTGCCGAGTTGATGTTATGCAGATTTAGAAAAGAGGTGAGAACTTATTATGATAGAAATAGATAGAAAAATATTCTTATCCCTTAATAAGGACAAAGGTCATTATATATATTATGTACTCAATGACCAAAATTATGTAGACAGATTTTTCGCAGACTCAGACGAGGAAGCAAAAAAGATATTCAGAGAAAGGAAGTGGGTATAATGCGAAAGAAAATAGTCGCTACCTTGTTAATAGGTGCGACACTTGTATCTAGTGGGGCGATTGTAGCTAACGCAAGTTCGTTTTACGAACCGCAAGAAAGCTACTTGGAAGAAAATATTTTGTCCGCTTGTGAAATCTGTGGGCAGAAATATGGAGTATGCCCCGAACTGTTAATGGCACTTGTAGAAACTGAGAGTTCTGGAAATCAAGATGCTATCAACGGGACTTGCTATGGAGTGTGCCAAATCAACTCCGCCGTTTGGGGTGGAGATTACGACACAGTATACAAGCAAGTAGATAAAGCTTGTCAGATACTTCTACAATATGCAGATAGCCACTGTGGGGATATTAACTGTGCCCTTATGAAATATAACGGCGAGCCTAATGCAGAGAAACTGTGTGACCAAGGTAGGCAGACAACCTACTCCAAGACTGTTCTTAAAAGAGCAGAAGAGCTGGAAAGGTTGCACGATAAGTAGTTCGTAAAACGAACTGAGTTTGGTGGGTTGACCCACCAATTAAGAAAGGAAAAAGTTATGGCAGAAAAATTAATCGAAGTTAAAAAGGAACTTGGCTACATAGGCAAAAGGAAGTTTACCCTTGCCACTCTTATCAAGGACGGGCAAGACAAGTGGGATATCCGCAAGAACCCCACAGACAAGAATGGTATCCGTTTTTCAGACGAGGGTATCAATCAGCTTGCCAAGATTCAGATAGGCGAAATAGATGCAGACAAGTCTATCAAGGCAACTGAAGAGTATACCATTCATGCAGACCTCGGAGAAGTAGACAAGTTTCATCTATATGCTATGACTTGGCTTGGTGGTGAACCCACCTATGATTTTGGCATAGTGCATAATGGCAAGCTAGTCACTCGTACCTTGTCGAAAACTGAAATGGGTGACCTTATGGAAATCCTGGCAGATGCTAGAAAAAAGTCAGCTAGTGTAACTATGAGTATGGCTGAGTGTCTAAAGGTATACGAGCCAGAGGTTACCCATAAAACCAAAGGGGAAACTAGGAAGAAGTCGGTTGACTCTACTGAAGTTCGTAAAACGAACTCAAGTACAACGGTGGGTCAACCCACTGAGAAGAAAGAGTACACTATGGCAGATGCAACCATAGATGCTATGCAAGCTTTGATTAGCGAAAATTCTTCTGCTTTTGTCAATATGACAGTTAAGCAAAGGAAGGAAGCTATAGAGCAAAAGGCTAAGGAGCTACTGAACAAGCAAAAAAATAAGCCTAAAGAATATGCAAGTGGTTACGACAGGTTCTGTGACCAGTTCGCAAAGTATAGAGAGTCGCTCAAAGAAGAGTGGCGAGCAAGTGCCGAACTGAGTCACGCAGTAATCACAGACCACATCAAGGAAATCTGTGAGAGTTCTGCAGAATATAACCAAAGGTGCTTGCTAGAGTGGAAGAACTCTGCAAACCTTATGCGGTTCGTGCAGGATAAGGCATACTCTAGTATAGAGTGCCAAAAGGCAGAAACTCGCACCGAGTACATTCAGTATCTCTTGCAGTTCACCGACGAGTACATAGGCTCAGACGAGGACAAGCCAAAGCCTAAAGAGGAAAAGACAACTAAGGCAAAGACCACGGGAGCAAAACGTGGTCGCAAACCAAAGGCAAAGGCAGAGTAGAAAGAGGTGAGAAATATGGATATTACAAACTTAATCGACAGAGTGCCTGAGTCAATTATGGCAGATGTAATGGACTTCAATGATGTAAGGCTAAAGGGCGGCAGAGATGCCTTGCGTGTAACTGTAGACCGCTTACTTAATGCTGACGAGCAGAAACAGTTGTTAAAAACAAAAGGCATTGTCTACAACGTGGAAATGGTGTGTACTTATAGGTATGCACCCGAAATCAAGAAGCCATATTTTTATGTAACTTATTAAAGTGGGTTAACCCACCAACAGAAAGGAAAATCATTATGAAAATGACAGTAGAACAGAGAGAACTTTATTTATTCACAACAGGCACTGAGCCTTTTAAGTCTGAGTTAGAGCGGACTAGAGCGAACAATGTGGGTGTGGGCAAGATTAAGTCCATAGTAACAAAGGCTTGGGGTGCGTACATTTACGATTATTGTACTCCTGGAGATAGCCCTTTTACCGACGAAGATGTAGAGGAAGTATTTGAAAGGATACTATCCGACAAGGTAAAGGAGATGTTGAACAATAACTTTACCGACCTCACCCTCGACACTGTAAGGGTAATCAACAAGGAAATCGGTAATTACTTCTTTGACGCAAGCACTATGAGGTGCTTTGGTACAAGGTTGGCAAGCGACTTACTCCCGAACTGCACCTTTGTAACGGGGGATTATACCGCAGATTGTTTTTACGGAAACAAGAAACGGAGATTTACAATCAGACGTTTCAACCCAAACACCTTGCAGATAGAAGATGCTGAGGAAGATGGGTTCTTGAAATATGCAACCCCAAATCAAGCCATAAAGGTAGCTAGGACTTTGCCTAGTCCTAGGATATAGAGTTCGTAAAACGAACTGTAACAGTTGTAACAATCAAGAAAGGAGAATACTTATGCTGAGTACGATTGAAAAAGATTTAAGAATGATTGACGGAGTGGGAACAATAGTACCAAGGGAATATCCAAATTGGTATGGCATTGAGGACATAGGTTTTATTTGGCATGGCACTCAAGCAGACCCCGAGATTGAATATGACGGACACGTTATCAATGCCGTTATAGCCGAAGATACCATGTGGTACGACTGGACGCATGATGATGAGGATAATTTCCTTCAAGAGAAAGAAGATGACGAGGACGGGTTTGCTCAGTTTATGAGGGAAAATGTAACCGATGTCAAAGAATTGATTTTAATGACTGTTAGAGCAGAAAGGAACTAATTATGAGATGCGAAAAGATTATCAGCAAAGGTAACTACTCACTTATTCTTAGGGGCAAAGACCTTGATGAGTATGCAGTAGTCGCAGGATTTGACGAAGAAAGAGGTGATTGGGATTGGACGGCTAGTTACTCTAATTTTGGCAAGTATGGAACGGGCGACCAATTCAAGTCGTTTCAATATTGTTACGAGGAGTTGCAGAAGGTGACCATAGAGAATTATGTTTCAAGACCAAGGTTGGAAGAGCTTGCCACACTTTTCAAAGATGGCTTAATTGAAGATGACGAGCAGAGTGCTATGGAATACTTTGAGGATATTTGCGAAATGGAAGATAGCGAGTATGAGTATTTTAGAATTGACAATGAGAATGAATGGTAAAAAGAAAGGAAATAAAATTATGGAAATGAATGAATTAAAAGAGTTAGCAATCAAAGAATCCGACCGCTTTATGGAAATATGGAACGAGTTCTGTATTCACAATTATTGTGATGATGACCGAATTTATTATATGGCAGACCTCGATGAGGACGCAGAGGGTGCGTCACCGACCGAACTAGCCTTTGCCTTTTTTAATGGCTATGATGTTTATCCTGGCACAGATAAAAGGGAAGAATTTAATCCCAATCATAATTATTATTATCGTAATGGTTATGATAACTTTGTATCATTTGAAGTCATCTACAGTGAGTGTGCAGATGCTTTTATTGACTGCATAGATGAGGACAAGTTGCTTGATTATATCAACGAGGAAGGAGAGTAAAACTATGGAGAAGAAGTATACAAAAAGGGATATTGAAAGATTGGCAAAGAAGCTTGTGGCTATATGTAAGCGAAATAATTGGACAGATACCTCGTTCTATTTTAACAACAAAAGGATTAGGCTTGAAGATGATTGGGACAAGAATGGCAGGCTGAAACTTAAAGCTATAGAAGAAGATGATATATGTCCGCTTGATTACTTCAAGTATGCAAGCAAAAAGCATATCATCTCAATGGCTTTCGAGGGCTATCTGTATCAAAGGATTAACTATGGCAAAGGTACGCCTGAGAGTTTTAAGAACCTTTTTAAACAGTACAACTTGTATTGGGAGCAAAGTAATGCTTGGAACTTGAGTCTATATCCTAATGGGGATATTGAGGATTATGAGTATGCAGATTACTCAGACAGATAGTTCGTTTTACGAACGCTTGTAAAAACTAAATATAGAAATCTAGGGTGGGTGGTCGGCAAATAACTATTAACAGTGGGTTGACCCACTAACACAGAAAGGAGCCAAGATTATGGCAAAGAAGAATTTAACAATGGAGCAGTTCGTAGCAGAGGTAGTAGCAGATATGGAGCAGAGGTTCCCAAACGCAGAGGTGTCAACAAAGGAAGTTACTAAGAATAATGGTCGAGTTTTAACCGCACTTCTTATTAACGAAGGTAACAATATCACACCTTCCATTTATCTTAATGCGTATTATGAAGTAGGTGATATGTCTGTGAAAGATGCTTGTGATGCAATCGAAAAGGCTTATAACAGGAACAAGATGGATAGTGATATGGATTTTAGTTGGGTAATGGACTTTGACAAGGTGTCTAACAAGATTGTGTTTAACCTTGTCAATACAGAACGTAATGCAAGTCTGCTCGCTACAATTCCACACGTCGATTATCTCGACTTAGCTTATATCTTTAAGATTATGGTGGGGGATATGGTAGATAATGGAACTGCCACTATCACCATCACAAATAATATAGCTGAAAGCTGGGGCAAGTCCGCTGAAGAACTTATGGAGATAGCTAAAGCAAATCAGTATAAACTTTGTGGCGAGAATAAGGTTCAGAATATGACAGACCTAATTTACGAAATGGAAGGCAAGCCTATGGGAATGAGTCGAGATGAATTTGTAACGATGGTCGGGGAAATGCCTATGGCTGTGGTGACAAATGAAAAAATGCTCTACGGTTGCTATGTTGGATTTGATAAAAATGTTTTGGCAGACCTAAGCGAAAACTGTAATAACTTGGCAATTCTTCCAAGCTCTATCCACGAGTGCATAGTTGTACCTTACGAAAAGTTGGGTATAAGTTTGGAAGAATTAAAAGATATGCCTATGTCTGTCAATGCAACTGAGGTTGCTCCAGAAGAAGTGTTGTCGGACAATGTTTATGTTTATGATGTAAACACTAGGGAGATAAGCATAGTAGAATAGTATGTATGGTGTTGGGGTTCGTAAAACGAACTCCAAACACTTGAATAAAACAAGAAAGGAATTGAATAATTATGCAATTCAGATTGATTGATTATTATGATAACTATCAAATCGAAGATAATGAGTTTGGTTCAGTTTGGGAATGTAATGGAGTGGCACAGACAGATATAGTTGTAGACTTATCAGCAGAACCAAGTAATGCAGAAATAATTGGCACTCTTAGAGAAATGAACTTGCTTTCCTTACAAGCTACCGAAAAAACTGTACTCGTTGAATGGTATGACGAGAATTGGATAGAATTGACAGATGCTCAAACAGGTGAGCCACTGTATAGACTTGTAGAAGAAAGGAGCGAGCGATGATTTGCTACAAAGAAGTATGCAAATACAATGGAGAATACTTCTCCGTTTGGGATAACACCTACAGATATAAGATAGGCGAGATTGCACGACCTAAAAAAGATAGTTGGATATGGGCAACCGACAGTATAGAGTCGTGTAAAAATTATGGAATGGCAAAGTATGACATAGCCATTCTTGAAATGGAAACTGTTGGCGAGTACGAGCAGAGCGAAACTATTGTCACTGCAAAGGCAGCAAAGATATTAAGAGAGGTAGATAGAAATGAAGGAAAATTTGAACGACAGAGAAATGAAATGGCTCAAGACGAAAGTCTTACCAAACTATTTGCTATGGTCAAAGAAGCAAACAAGTCTTGTGTGTATGACTTGTAATGCAGATTTAAACCCCGATGACTTCCCAATCAAAAGGAGTGGCACTAGATATAAATGTCCTTGTTGTGGAGTAGAAGCTAGGATTGGATATAGAATCCCTAGTTATACTGAAGGATATGGTATCTTTCCAGACAAAGAGGGTGACGAGTTTGTGCTTAGATACTTCAAAATTATCCGCAGATATAATGCAGAGCGAGGTATCTATGACAAAATCAAGGAAGAGATGCGTGAAAACTTTTGTGACGGATATGTATATACAAAGCAAAGGTTTTGGAATGGTGAATGGTGTGCTTGTCAAAATAATAGACATTATTATTACACCTTTAGTAATATGGGCAGTCATTGGCAGGGATTTAATTTTAATCCAAGAGCAGACTACCAGAAAATTTATACATCGACTTTGAATATTTATGCAAAGGGAACTCAATATCAAAGGATAGACCTCAAGGATTTTTTCAAAGAAATTGAATGTAAGGATTGGTATACAGTTTACTCAAATGTATTCGACCTTATGAACTATGGGTTGTTTGCTGAATATATGCAAAAGGTTGGATTAAACAATCTGCTCCGAGAGTGGCGAGATGGTAAGTTTGATTTCAATGTACAGTGGCAAAGGAAAAAACTGAGAGAAATGCTCAACATAACTCAGCCACAGTACAAAGAATTGCTGGCTTTGGGTGACAAGGCAACCGCTGAGAACTTGACCAAGTTTCACTTTATAAATGAGTATAACTTAAAGACAGAAGAGGATTGGAAAATCTTCGACAAGTATATTCGTCCACATAAATACCAAAGAGATAGCTTTAAAAGGTTGTATGAATTATCTTTGCACAAGTTTAAAAGGTATGCAGAAGGGCAAGCTGATAAGTTCGATTTCGGCTTATATGTAGACTACTTACAGTTGGCAAAGAATTTAAACCTCAACCTCAAAGATACCTTTGTTGCTTTTCCAAAGCACCTCAAGAAAGCTCACGATGGATTGGCTGATATGTATAACGAAATGAAGTTTACTATTAAGCTGAATACCTATGCAGAGAAGGCAAACGAAAAGGCGAGTGA
The DNA here is from genome assembly GCA_964398075.1 of uncultured Bacteroides sp. GTDB lineage: Bacteria > Bacteroidota > Bacteroidia > Bacteroidales > Paludibacteraceae > Colicola. The sequence continues at coordinate 8,443 of CAYNMA010000001.1, forward strand.
GTTTGCTAAGGCGGTAGAGCAAAGCAAAAAATGGTGTTCGGAAAACGAACAATTTGCAGTCGTATCTCCTAAGTCAACTCACGATTTAGGACTTGAAGGAATTGAGTTGCGACATTGTGTAGCAATGTATGTAGATGATATTGTTGCAGGCGAGAAGGTGGTGATGTTTTTAAGACGAAAGTCAGAGCCTGAGAAACCATTCTACACAATGGAAATAATTGGTGATACTATCACCCAATGTAAAGGATATAGAAACACAGACCGCACAGATGATGTAGATAAATTCTTGCATAATTATGCAGAAAAAATGCATCTGAAAATTGCGGAAAATGAAACCTATCAAGCTTATGTATAGAAAGGAGAGGTGTATGATAGCAGATAAAATTGCAATGTTAGAAGAAAGATTATTAGAGATTGACGAGATGATTAAAGATGCAGAAGAATGTGGTGATGAAGATACTCTAATTGATTTGGGTATTGACCGCCACGAAATACTAGAGCAAATCAATTTCGCCTGGCAAGATGACGAGCAAGCTTATTGGGACGCTTTAGAAGGGGCGATGAACTAGACGGAACGCTAATTGGTTATCCTTGTTAATCAGTGGATTGACCCACCAAAGTATAAAGATAAAAGAAAAGGAGATTAAAACAATGGCAAAAAGGAATTATGTATTATTTGATAACTATGAAGGTTATGATTACGAAGAGTATGAAAGCTACGAAGCTATTGCAGATTTGCAAGCCGAAGACTGGGATAATATGAAACGTGAGCTTGATGATGATTTTGGTAATAGTCAGCTTTTAGTAGTCGGTACGGTTGGTTTGTGGAACGGAAACTTCGCAGCGGGTAAATTATGTAAAGATGCGGATGAAATATTCATAGGCATATTAACCGATTGCGATTATAAAAAAGTATGGTATGAGAATGGACATCTCTATATAAAAGGTTCGCATCACGATGGCACAAATGAATATGAAATAAAGAAGGTAACTGATAGAGGTCTTGACTATTATGACAACTGGGATTATGGGCAGGATAACAGACTGAAGAACTATTCCGAAAGGGAAATTCATCAGAGAATGTGGAACTCAAGCAAGTATACTCACCTTGTTTAAAACCTAGGTGATAACTAGCAAAAAATAATAGTTGCAATATAGAAAAGAGGTGATATATAATGGCAACTAGCAAAACTTATACAAGTCGTGAGGTTGAAAAAATCTTACGTAAGAATGGTTGGATATTATACCGACACGGAAAAGGTTCGCATAAGATATATGTAAATCGAATGATTAAGGCACAGATAATGTTGCCAAGGTCAATGGATAAGATGTTGGTAAACAGAGAACTAAAAAAGTATGGATTGATTGAGTAGAAAGGAGATTAAAAATGTTACTCAAAATAAGTTACATTTCTAATTGTATGTTAGCAGAGCCAAAGGTTAAAACAGTAGATATAAACAATATGTATTCTTGTCTTAATGCTATGTCAGATTTTCTTAGTGAGGAACAAGCATTAAACCTTTGGTGGGATTGGATAAGGATTACAGATTATCCAGACGTTAAGAGAGTTGGAAATGTCGAGTTGGAATTAGTAGAGAAATAGAAAGTGAGGAAAACAAAATGAGAGAAATCAAAGAAGTAATAGAAAAGGTGGTTGCTTATGAAGCTTATGACGGTAGAAGGTTTACAAGCCAAGAAGAGTGCGAAAAGTACGAAGGAAGTGCGGAATTTATTCTTAAAAGGGATTATGAAAAGCACGTAATTGCTACAACAAACGAGTATGACCTATATGATTTTGGTTGCGAAGATAGCTTGATTGATATTCTTAAAATTGAAACTAAAGAAGATTTAGATGAGGTTAATAGATATATATATTTTTGCAACAAAGATAATGGACGTTTAATTTCAGAAAGTTATATAGGCGAAAATAATATACTTTTAAGTTATGAACACTATAACAATACTTCTAAAGGCTCTGAGGTTTGGGAGTTCTATTACACAACAACGTTAGAAGAATACTTAGATGATTGCAAAGAGAGGTTGCAAAGGGTATTAAATAACAAGTAAAAATTAAGGGTTGGTTGTGGTGAGATATAGAACAGAAAGGAGAACGCAAATGACAAACGAAGAAAAGGTAGAGTCGCTCAGGCTTTTAGCTTTTAGTGGAGTAACAGTAGCAAGAGAGTATGCAGAGAAAACAGAAAGGAAATAGAGAAGATGAGAGAATATGTAGGCAAGGATTTAATTAGAATTAGTAAGAGAATGGCAAGAGAGTTGTATGAGTATGGATATAAAGTTTATTTTTGTCCTTGTAATTTAAATCCCGAAAATCCTTGTTGGTCATTGGGCATTTGGGAAAACAAATATTTGTGGGGGCAGTATGAGGATTTCGACAAACTTTGTAACGAATATACATACTATAATTGCAATTCAGAAACAGGCGAATACATTTCGTTCTACATTAAAAAAGATAAATCAAGTATGCACTTCGCTTTTAAAAATGGCAGTAATCCATATGTGAAGATGAATTGCTCGGTAGCAGAACAGTTAAAAGAGTTGGTTAAGTGGAAGAAAGGGGGTTGGAAAATAACCAACATCTTTGAGAGTTCAAGTGACAGTATTATGTATTTTGAGTTAGCACAGTAGAAAGGAAAATAGTATGGACGAGATAAGATTAGTGGAGAATGTTATATTCTTCCAGGAACTATTCATAGAATTAGAACCCAAACTTGACGTAGTTAAGGTTGAACGAATTGACTTCACAGAAAAGGCAGAGTTGTTTTTAAGGTGGAGTAATGATTTTGAAACAATGTATGCAGATGTAGATTGGAGCGAAGATGACTACATTGAGAAGATAACCGCATTTGCTATAGATAAAATAATAACAAGATTTAGAGAAGAGAGGTAATAGAAATGAAAATTAACTATGATGAAAAGACAGTAGAAGATGGCGGTATCCTTTACACTATGGGAGATTTAATTAGACTATCAGAGGTCTGTGAAAGACTTTGCCTTATGGAATATCTTCTTGGTAATAAAGATACGTACTTAGAAGATTGGGGCATTGAAATTGCTAATGCAGAAGATGCTTATGAAATGGCTGATGAGATTAGGGAAATGGTTGACAACACTTGTGACTGTGAGCCGTATGCAATCAATGAGTATTTTGAGGAACTCTCACAGAGATAGAAAGGAAAATAATTATGGCAAACTTATATGGAAATCTTGATGATGTAGTAATTTACTTAACTGGACTTGGTGAGTTTATGCGTATAGCCGAGGGCGAAGGTGATAATCTTCTTGATGAAGATATAGCAAATGGAAATGTGGATTATGTTTATTACACGACCTACACACTTCATTGGGGAGATACTCTTCAAGAATTTGACGGCGGAATGATGATGCTTAGAAACGAGTTTGGTATAGAATATCCTAATACAGATGCAGGAAAAGCAAAGCTTATTCGAGATGTGTTGGATTTTCATTACGGAAATTGTGAATTAGATTTTATAGAAATCGAAAACAATAACTAAAAATAATTAAGGGTGGGTGGTTGGCAAGAAAGGAAAACAATATGGGAAAACTTGACACGGGTATGCAAGTCAAAAGGATTGTTGACACCTATAACAAGTGCGGTTGTCATTGTGGTTGGTATAATCCAAAGATGTATCAGTTGACTTGGTACAAACAAGAACCCACCAAAGAAATGAAATTGGATTTACAAAATGACGGTTTTGTGGATTTGGTAGAAATCCTGGAAAGGCAAGGCAAAACAGTAACAGAAGAAAATATCTGGAAACAGATGAACAAGTTAGAAAGAGAGGAAGAAAGATGCTCAAGATGTCGTTTTATGATGGAACTCTTAACAGAGAACAAGCTTATGAAGTGGTTAAAGAAACTAATAAGAAACTGTATCATAGGTATGGGTTCGCTTATAGAGGTGCTGAAGCAAAACCTATTTCAAAAGAGAAAGCACTAGAGATTATTAAAGACCGAGGAAATTGGTTGGATATTGATGAGTATGAAGATTATATAGAGCTTAATACATTTAGTGCAAATGATATGTGGTAAAAGAAAGGAAAAAGAATTATGACACAGAAAATTTTTGATACTGCGGTAGCATTGGCAAACGTAGAATTGCAAAAAGTTGTAGATTATTTAACAGTACATACTAGTGCTTGGGATGAATACACCGACTTAAAGATGCACTATGCGTCTTTTATGAAGGCAGATGAACTTGCTTTTGAATTAAACGGAGCAAAGGTTAGCTTTGATAGTGACTATATTTGTGATGCATTTTATATTTGGTGTAATATGGAAATGGAGAAGTTTGAAGGCTATTGTATAGACGAAGGTATTGATTTTAACAAACTGACAGACCAAGTAGGACAGAGTAGCAGATTTTATATAGGTCATATTCATGGAAATTGTTTGGAAGAAATATTAGACAAAGCGTGCGATGTTTTTGACATCGATAGTATTCAATTACAAAATGGTTTGATTGATATAAATGACTCGTTAAATCTGTATGCGGGCGACGCAGATGAAATGGTAGAAGATTTGTTGTGTCTTGTTCAGAATGTATATGAAGATGTTACATCTTATATGGAAGATATAATAAAAGTGTACAATTACATTACTAACTTAAAAGAAAAACAGTACGAAGCATTTAAAAAGTTTGTACGAGAAGATTGGAAAGCTACTGCGTTTTAAAAAAGGGGGAAAACAAAATGATTAAATGGACAGGACGTTCAGTAAAAGGAACTAAATGGTGGACTGAGGCTAAGGATTTCTTGGACTTGTACAATCAGCTTTGTTTTACAAAATGTAATGGAGCAAACGAGCCAATTAGTATGATTGATTACGATCCTTATGACAGAGCAAAATGCGAAAAGGCTGGCGAGGATTACTTCGATATTATTTGTGACGAAGATAAAGAGTGGGAAGAAATTCAAAAAGAAATAGAAGAGCTAGAGGATTTAACAGATGAAGAAATTGTAATGTTAATCCGTCATGAAAATGGAGACGCTTTTTATCAAAATTTTTTCCGCTGGGATTATGATAAACAAGAGTGGATAAATTGGAACGATGACGAAGAGAAATGGTTCGACGAAAACGGTAAGTATAGATTTTAATAACTTGTAATAAACAAAAGGAGAACAAAACAATGGTAAACACAACACAAGCAATACAGAGAAAATTGAATAAGGTAATGGAGTACAAAAAGGATTTTTTGACAAGGTTGGAGAATGGAGAAGAGTTTCATGTCAAATGTCAGAATGGAAATAGTAAGACAGGTAAAAATGTAAGAACAGTATCTCTCGTTCCAATAATGGATTGCCAGAATTGCTCTTGCTGTAAGGGTGAGTGCTACGATATAAATAACGACTTTAGACAGTTCAAAGATATTTATATTGATAGAGCAAGGAACTCGGCAATTCACGAGTTTAACATCTCTCAGTATTGGGCAGATGTAGAGTTAGATATAAGGTATAACTGTACTTTCCTACTTAGAGTAAATGTGGGTGGAGATTGTACTTATGCAGACTTCGGTTATCTGTACGATATTGCAGAACGCAATCCAAAGTGTGAAATACTTTTGTTTACCAAGAACTATGATGATGTAAATCAATTCATTGATGACAAGGGAAAGTTGCCAAGTAACTTACATATTATATGGAGTAGATGGATTGGGCTTGAGGGAAACAATAAACACAACTTGCCCGAAGCACACGTTTTATATTCAGACGGAACAACAACGGCACCTGAGTATGGAGCATATCTTTGCAACGGTGGTAAAGAGTGGGACTGTTCAAAGTGTCACTATAACAATGAAGGATGTTGGACTTTAAAACCAGGCGAATCAGTTGTATTTCGTGCACACTAGCAATAAACAAGAAAGGAAAATAAAATATGAAAGTGCAAATTTATAGAAATAATAGAAATGAAAACAAATATATCGAAGTACATACAGACAAATGCTATCACAAATGGGCGAGACAGTATATGGAATGGAAGGGGGTTGGAGTAAAGAACCTACTTGGTGACGGTTATCTTCATAAATACAGAGTGGCAGATATGAGCAGTATTTTAGAAGATTATGAGCTTATTCGAACAATAGAAACTGAGTCAAGAAATTATCCGATTAACAGGAAGAATTATAGAAGGGGAACTTGTTATCAGATTATTCCAGATACAAATATTGATTTGAGGGAAGGCTTTACCAACAAAAGAAAGATGGCTCGTAAGGTGAAAGAGTATGTAAAGAATGGAATTGATATGAAAGAAATCAGAGTTGTCGATTTAACTAATGGCATAATATGCGAACATATTTCGCAGGAAGAAATACTTAAGATAAAAGGATAGAAACGGAGACTTAAAGATGCAAACAGTTTGTAATCACGATTGCTTAAATTGTATATACGAAGATTGTATATGTGATGACGCACCGACATCAAATGAAAATGTGGACAAATTTAATGGAAAACGTACAAGACGAATAACAAAAGATATAGTTTATAAAGACTCTGATACAGTTCGTCAAAGTAAACAGAGGTGGCTAGATAATCATAAGGAATATATGCGAGAGTATCAAAAAAAATATCGAGAAACGCACAAGGAAAAGGCGGCTGCTTATCAAAAAGAATATCGTAAAAAATATAGAAATATAGGGGGTAAATAATGCAAACAAGAACAAGCAAAAACACAGATATAAATGGCAGACAAAACAAGGTACCAAAGCCATTTAGCTTATTTAGATTTCTTCCTGGTCAAATAGTATTTGACTATGGTTGCGGTAGGGAAACGAGGCTGGTAAGGCATATAGTTGAGAGCCAAGGTGCAACCTATATTCCTTATGACAAGTATCACAAATCAGAAGGCTCGCTTGATGATTTGCATAACGGAGTTGATGTTACCGTCTGTGCTAATGTGCTAAATGTAATTGATGATGATGAAACAATACTTGCAATAATTAAGGATATATGCAATAATAGTCGCAAATCAATATTTAAGATGTACGAAAGGGCAGGTGATAATAGGGGAATTGAAACCGCTGATGACCAGTGGCAAAACAATTATCCATTGAGTTGGTATGTAGAGCAGATGACTAAGTTGGGATTTGAACCAAGAAAAGAGAAAGGGTGTTTGGTATGGGAAAGATAGTTTTTGAAAAAGGAATACGAAAAACGCAAACTAAAAGACATTCGGTTGTGGTGCAAGATGAAACGTACTTGCAGATACTTCAGATACAAGCACAAACAGGATTAACTGTTGAAGAAATTGTAAATAAATTGTTGAGTTCAGCACTTGACGAAGTTGAAATTGTAGAAAAGGAGAACTAATTATGCTGTCGATGACATATTTCATAAACAAATATAAGGAAATGAGTACCCCTCAATTAGAGAGTGAGTTTTATTATTACTCTTATACGGAAAACAATAATATTGGTAACTATTGTGTGACCGAAGATTATAGAAAAGAACTTTATAATACAAATAATCTTCGGGTTGATGTAATAAGAAGAATTTTATTTGATAGAGGTTCTTTTTACGCAGAAGATAAAATCAGACAATGGTATACAGATTTTAGACCTATGATTGATTTAGAAAAGGAGGACTAATTATGGAAATAGTATGCGGAATGTACGGAACATTTATAACAGACCAAGAGGTTGATTTTACTAATGACCACTGTGGTAATTATGTAATTTGTGCCAATGACAATTTGGTAAGAGTAACTGATATGGTTAGATTTAAGAACCATTGTTATGATTTGGTTAGCGAATCTCGTGTAAATAAAATAAAGCAATCGCTTTTTTCAAGAGGAATAACAATTCCCGAACTCAATGCAGATAATGATGTCTATTATACTTTCTATCTGATGTTTGATTTGGACAAAGATGAAACATCTCTTGAAGCTCAGTGTTGTAATGGAAAAGAAGATGATTTTGTCTTTTATAAACTGCCAATGTATAAAGAAGAAAAAGAAGGTGTGAAGTCTTGGTTGATAAAACAGTTAGCGAGGGATTTATATAATATATAATAACTAGGAGGAAATAATAATGAACGAAGAAGCAAGTTGTGATGTGGTAGGATTTTGTAGTGGTGCAAATTGTCCGTTATTTCATTGGTGTATGGCTGTACTACACGAGGACGGAATCAAAGTAAAATCTTTGAACGAAGATTATAAAGCAGAGGTAGAAATATTAGATGTCATTTCTGAAAATGATGTAGCATCAATGCTTGATTGTGAGAATTATGTTTACGGAATATTAAAGAATGGAACTCTGATTGGCTATTGTACTCTTGGCGGGGCAGATGTAATAGAAAATGATATAAGGTGTCAGGATTTATCAAACGATCTTTTACTTTCAGATGTTTTTATTTGTCCTAGCTTTAGAGGAAATGGATATGGAACTAAGTTAGTATCTGAGGCTATTAGAATGAAAGAGAGTGAAGATATTTTAAAAGACCAAGCCGTGTTCGCCCAGCTATTAGATGATGATTTATTTCAGTTCTATTTTAGAATAGGTTTTAACTGGTGGGGTGGTTCGCAAGAAGAAGCTAATGGAATGATATATCTTTGGTCATAGAAAAGAAAGGAAGGTAAATAATATGGAAAGAACATTGAATTTTGAAAAGGATTTATTGGTGGCAATTAAGGAACACAAGAAAGATAAGTGGTTTGATTACTGGATTAAGAGATACGAAAAAGGTTATATACCTCTTACAGAACTCGCACTAGCATTGACTTACTATATTGACCAGCTCGAAATATTTAAAAGAAACGATATAAAGGTTGTTGATGTGCGACCAGTGCAAAAGATGATTGTAGTGGGTAAGGTGGATTTGAATAAAGCAAGTAAGCTGAACCAATATTTCCAATTTACAATAGTAAGTCGAGCATAGAAAAGGAGATAAAACCATGAAGAGAAAAATTGTATTAGAAAAAAGAGTAGAAATTATTGTAGAAGCAGAAAATGATGAACAGATTTGTGATTGGGTATGCAGTCATTCGACAGATGAAGCAATAGCTGAGTTAAAAATGAAAAATTGTAAGTATGATGTTTATGAATATGATGCAGTTGATTTTGTAGATGATGGTGTGGAAGTGGGAATGAGATTGTAGTATTAGAAAGGAGATAAGTATGGTTATTCCAAAGTATGTATTAGATATTTTGAGCAGGTCAAAGTTTATAGTTGGTGCTTATGAGCCAGGCTATACAATAGAAATCAGCAAAGCAACTCCGTATACTTGGGTGTCTAGTTTTGAAAATGAATTAACTCAATTACAAAAATGGTGTAATAAAATAGGTAATTCTGACGAGCTAACAATGCTGCTTGGTGGTGCTGAACTTATGAAAGTAATACGGAAACCGAATAAAACAGAATACTGCAATCAAAAAGCTGTTGTTGTGATATATGATCCAGTCATGTATTTGCTTGAAAATTATATAAAAGATGAGGTTGTTTATTAGAAGGGGAGGTAGAAAGATGAAAATTACAGATGGAAAGAAAACTGTCGAAATCGCAATCAAACGTTGGGAAGGTAGCCAATACGGAGAGGACATGAGTAGAGATTATTTTTGCATTGATGAAAAATGCTATGACAGAGAAACGGATATCTACACGGTGGCAAATGTAGATTATTGCGTAGAAATGGCAAATAGCACAGGCGAAGAAGGGGCAAGAAGCAAATACGACGTGGGTACTGACAGTTATGTTGAGGACGAAAATGTAGAAATTTTTGTGGAAGAACTTTTTTTAAAATGAAAACATATAAATACTAAGAGGTTTAAGACGAGTGGGGAGACGAAGAAAGATAAAATAACGAGGACAGATATGAACTTGATAAGAGATAGGTAGCGGAGTAAAATTGGAGTATGTAAATGGAAATCAGAGAGGTGGTTAATATGCCAAAATATAAAGTAGTGGAAATTGTAGAATCTGAAAAAATAACTGTTGAGGCAAAAAATAAAAAAGAGGTTTTAGATAAAAAAATTGTTGGTCGTGGTTTTAAAAGTCATACAGTCAAAACAACAATAAGTGAGGTAAAAAATGAAAAAGTATGAAGTAGTTGTTTATTTACAAAATGAAATGATTGTGGAAGCTAACTCTAAAGAAGAAGCATTAGAAATATACAAAACAAAATTTCCTAAAAAGGGACATATTTTAAAAAATAAATGTATTGTTCGAGAGATAAGGGAGAATAAACAATGAACGGAAGATTAGAACTTGATATAAAAATAGAAAGTGAAGTGGAAGAGTTATTAAAAGCCTGTCCTGAATATGTAAGAGAATGGTATGAAGTTTTATTGGCATCTGGTAAAACAGCTATGTCTTGTAAAGGATATGTCAATATGGTAAAAAAGTTTTTAAAAAGTATTGATGATGACACTTCAGGTATTGAAATTGATGATATTACACAGAAATCAGTTTTGGATTATTTTAAATCAATAAAAACAAAAAAGACAAAAATAGATAACGGAAAATATGAATTAAAAGAAACCTCAGACTCTTACAAACAAACTATTTGGTGTTGCTTAAATAACTTTTTTTCTTTTATGGATAAACAAGGTTATATTGATAAGAATTATATGGAGATAATAGATAAACCTAAAAATAAAGATTTGGTTAGAATAAATGAAAATAGAGTGTTGTTGACAAAAGAGGATTTTAAAAAAATCATAAAAACTATTGAGATGGGGTATGGAGATAATAGTAGAAGTTTATCACAACAAGGAATTATGTTAAATAGAAATCTTTGTATTTTTTATATATTTATGACCACAGGTATAAGACGTTCTGCTTTGTCAAGTATAAATATATCTGATATAAATTTTGATAATAACGAATTAAAAGTAAAAGACAAGGGAAACATTTGGCATAGCTATCAACTAACAAATTTAACAATAGAATATATTAAAGATTGGTTATTTGATAGAGAGGATATAATAAAAGAAGAAACAGATGCTTTGTTTATTTCTCGAAACGGGAGAAGAATGTCTTCGCAAGCTATATATGATTTAGTGGTAAAAGTATGTGATGAAGCATTAGGATATCATATAAGTCCACATAAACTTCGTTCGGGATTTTGTTCTATAATGTACAATGAAACTAATGATATTGAAAAGGTTAGAAGAATGGTAGGTCATTCAAATATAGCAACTACTCAACGATATATTGTTACTGGTGGAAACGAAAAAGAAGAAGCTAGTGCAATAATGACAGATATATTTGGTTAGGAGGAAATAAAAATGGGATTATTTGGATTATTAGGAATAGCAGTAGGATTGGGAGTGGGAACAAAAGATTATATTAAAGGGCAGAAGCTTGAAATGAGTTCGGTTGAAAATGCCAAGATGAAAAATCTCCCATATTATATTGATTCACATGGACAAATGAGATCGGTTAAAACCCACAATCCTTGTCATTATAGAACACTTAACAATGGAAATGTTGTTTTGGTTGACAGTACAGATTATACTATATTGGAAAATACAGGAGTCTCACGAGATGCGAAGGAAATGATTGCAGCAAAGAACCGAGGAGAAACTGTATATCAGACATCAAAAGATAGAAATGAACGTGTTTATACAGATATTGCTACTGGTAAAAAGATGTATGAAGTTACTGTAGAGCCATGTAAAATAGACTGTTATCATTGTTATTTTTATGCAGATTCCCAAACCCATAAGTTGATAAGAATTACCGACTCTGAAAAGAAGTTAAACGAACAAATTTTAACAACAAACCCTAAACGTTATATTTCATATGTCGATTATAATAAAATTATATTAGCAATAAATAAAGAGATAGACAATAAAAAATCAATAAGTGGGAAGTATTATAGAACAGAATATTATTTTTTGAGTGATTTTTAAATGCGACTTGAAAAAAATATACAATTAGTTTACTATTAAACAAAACTATCATACAAAGGAGGAAAACAATATGCTAAGAACAAGAGAAGATGTGTCGGCTATCGTTCAAAAGGAATTAAAAAAATACTTGCTGAAACCAAGCAAACAGCGAGAGATTGCATATAACTTGGAAGAAAAATTTAACATTCCAAAAGATATTGCGTTTTCTTTAACCACAATGCAAACTCGTCCTGAAGATTATTCTGACTTTGTAATATTTACTTTAGTAAACGAAGTTCGCCCAGAGCAACTTGATAAAATATTTACACCAAGCGAAATTAAAACCTATTCGGCTGCCAAGTTTAAACAAGCAAAATTAAAATTCCCACTTAAATGGAAAATGGCAGAAGTAATTGAAGGACAACAATGGATAGGAGCAATTAAACTGTCCGACTTAATGTTACTTCGGAATGGCTCTTTGATAAGATACAATGAAGATACACAGAGAACTATGAAGCGAATTATTTCGGGTGATACTTGTTATTATGAAATCACTTTGGACAGGAAAGCGGTTAATTCAATTAAAAATGCAATCGAGTCTGAACAATATATTCCAACTACACTAACCTTCAACCTTTCAGAAGATGCAGATTTTTATTACAAAGATGGAGAACTTGTAATAAAAAAGTGCGACTTCTTAGATATTGTTGATGGCTATCATAGATATATTGCACTGTCGAAAATATATGATGCAAATCCAAAGTTTGATTTTAATATGGAATTGCGTATTACTTCCTTTTCGGAAAGCAGAGCTAAACAATTTATTTGGCAAGAAGATCAGAAGACGAAAATGCGTAAGGTTGATAGCGAGTCACTTAATCAGACCAACCCAGCTGTTAAAATTGTGCAACAGCTTAATACAGATGCAAACTTCATTCTCGCAGGCAAGATGAATAGAACAGATGGTATAATTAACATCGGTGATTTCACTTCGGTTATATCTGATTTGTTTTACAGTTCTAATCAAAGAAAGCAACTCAATAAATCAAATGAAATTAAATATCAGCAGGAAGTTAAAAAGAAATTGCTTGAAGGTATAAATAAATATGTAGAGGAAAATGCGGACAAACTTGATAGGCAAATAGGATATACTGAATTGGCTATGCTTTGTTACTGTATTTTACGAAATATAAATGAGTCAAGTAATCTAATTGATTATGTTATTTCGGATAAAAATATAGAAAAGAGTATTATTCCTACAAGTAAAAAGATTTCACAAAACAATCTAACCAAGATAGATAATTGGGTTATTGAATATTCAAACGGGAGGTAAGGCTTATGTATAATGCAAATTTAAAACAAGAATATATAAAGTATTGTATGGAGCAAAGTAGAAATCAAAGCTTTTATGATTACCTTGTTCGCAACTTTAATAAGTTTGAAAAATTTGAAACAGAATACGGAAAAGACCTGAGCGAATTTACCACTCCTGAAATACTTGATGTTTATAAAATGCAGTTTTATACATCTGTTGAAACTCTGCTCACATTAAATAGCCAATTAAAAAAGTACACTGCTTATTGTTTGTATAGAAACCTTGTTAAAGATGGACAAAATCATTTCAATGAGATTGATAAGAACATACTTTATGATTGTACAAACAAAGTTGCTTTTAATATGAGCATCTTAACAAGGGAACAAATAGAAACTGAAATAGAAGACTTGTATAATCCGAGTGAGAAGTTTATGATGCTGGCTTATTTTGAGGGATTCCGTGGAAAAGATAGTTGTGATCTTACCGAAGCTGTGGTAGAACAAATAGAAGGAAATGAATTTCATGTTGCATCTGGTCGAGTATTGGAAGTGTCCGACTTGCTTATTAAATATGCAAGAGAGTCAGCTAATGAATATGAATATATCCCTTATAAAATGAGCGATAGAGAGCGCAATTGGCAACTGATGTTTAAGGCAGATGATAAACGAATATTAAAGAATTTATATAATGCAAACTCAGATGAACCTAAAGTACAAAAACGGAATTTAAATACTAAGTTATTACGTATTAAAAATTATCTAGGACACGAAGCTATAAATGTCACCTCGCTCCGTGAGTCGGGTCGTATTGATTTGACAAAGAAGTTAATGGAAAAAGGAAATTATAATAGTATTCGTGAGTGTTACTTAGCAAACAAAGATATAATAGAATATAGATATGGCGCACTTACATCTTTAGATAGATGGCTAATGAAATATGAAGCATTTTTATAATGTCACGTATATTATATGTTATTCGTGACATAATGCTTTATAAATAAATAATATTTTTTTTAGGAGGACAGTAAAAATGTCGATGATTGAAGAATTTGTAACAAGAGTTGGTGAAAGTGAGGGGGTAAGATACTGCGATACGCAAGGCGAAAAAGATGTTGAAGTATATTTGTTTGAGCCTACAGATGTTGTGTATTACAAAGATGAAAATTTTGTTGCCTTAGATGGAGATGGAATTAGTGTTGAAATTTCAGCAGATGATTTCCTGGCAAGTAGAGAGGGTGTTTATTTTACCAAGCAAGGTATGTTTGGTATTTTGGATAGTGTGACTTGTCAAAAATAATTATTGACAATGCAAAACTAATAGTAGTATAATCAACACAGTTAAATTCCGACCAAGAATAGAAAGGGGAAAATTAAATGACAAATGGATAAAGAGTTGATTTGTAGATGCAGTAATTGTAATTCCGAATTTCAGTATTCGGAAACGAAACTAATAGAGTATGATTTATATGGAAACAAAAAGTTCCGAAAGGTTTGCCCATACTGTAATAGTGAGAGTTATTCCCCAAGTGAACTTGATTATTTTTATGACAGACTTGGGAAAAATAAGAAGCTAATGTAAAAAGAAAGGAAATGAAGAATGAATTTTAATTTCATTGGAACACTCGGAGTCAGCGAACTCGACTCAAAAAGACCTTATTTAAGAGAAGGCAAAACAAAGAATGGAAATGTTTATAAGAGTTTTAACGCAAATATTTCAAATGCAAAGAATAATATGGCATTTGTTGAGATGTTTGGCATGAAGCAAGACTCGATTAAGACCAAGAGTGGTGGTGGTGAAGATATTGTAATACAGTGGGAAGACCGCTTTGATGAAGATGTTCTTGAAGATGTTGCTAGTTATGCAAAGCACGTTGTTAATATAGACGAGCGCAAGGAGTTCTTATCTGATTATGATTATATTGGACATCTTTGTGATAACATTGACTTAATAAAAGGAGAGCGAGTTCAGATTCGTGGTCGTGTTAGAAAGAGTATTTATCAGGGCAAAATACAGAATAGATATGAAATTCAGAGTTTTTATCTTGTAGACGAGGATAGTGAAGTAAAGAACTCAATGCGAATTACAATGGAGTTCTTCTTTACCAAAGAGTCTTTTGATGTTTCTGAGTGGAAGGATAGTAAGAAGATTTATATTGATGGCTACACTAAGGAGTATGTTGATAAGGAAAACGGCACCAAGTATATGCCACAGAGAATTATACTTGATGCTTCCAAGGTAGATTTTGAGAATGAAAGACATAAGAGATTGCTTGATTTCCGACTCAAGGTTTTTGGTCTTGTTGACGAGGGTGGAAAGATTAAGGTAAATCTCAAGGGAACTGAGTATTATTCTCTTTCTGTTATTTGTAATTATGTAAATGGGGCAGAGGAGATAACTGAGATTTCTCTTGACGATCTGACCGAGATGCAGAGAATGGCAGTTGAGATTGGAATGAAAACCCTTGCCGATTTCCAGCCAAAGGGAAATGTATTCGGTGATAGAGTTACAGAGCTAAGAGTTATTGATTTTAATCTTAATAATGATTATGCAGATGGTATGATTGTTCAGGGTAAGGTCGCTGAGTTAGAGGAAGAAATTTATTATCCATCTACAGAAGACGCTGCTTCGGTTGCTGAGGAAGTAGAAAAGGCGGTTGAGAAGATTGAAAAGACTGAAGATGATGAAGATGAATTAGACGATTTGTTCGGTTAGTAAGTAGTGGAGATTAAGAATGGCATTTGCAGTAATAAACGAAGATACTGGTGAGATTATTAGAAGAATAGAAGATGGTGACCGCATTGTTAAAAAAGAGCAAAGTGAGTATGCTCGAACTCATATAATGAATTTTAATGCGGACAAGCCTTTTGTTAAGTTTTATTCAAATATTGTTCCTTCTTTAATAAAGCATTTAACTGCAAGCGAAATTAAAATGGTGCTTGCTCTTATGCCTTTGGCTAAGTGGGAAGATTGTACAATTGAAAAAACTATTCAAGGGTATAGCAAAATATTAAGTATGCATGAAATAGCAGAAGAAACTGGTTTGGAATATCAATTTGTAAAAAGAAATATACATTCGCTTACATTAAAAGGAGTTATTGCTGTTTGTGAAATAGGAACAATATTTCCAGAACGAGATTCAAAGGCTACAAAAGTGTATATAGTTAATCCTTATGTATTTTTTAATGGAAAGAATTTAAATAATACTTTATATCAAATATATAAAAATAGTGGATGGGAAGAGCTATTATTGGAAAATGAAAACTCTTTTACTTCCGAGGATTAAGAATAGATGTACCACGAGGTAAATTTTCATAGGCAAATGCTAGATAATAACTACCATATCTCAACATAGTCGCAGGGGCAATTATTGACCCAAATCTTTAAATTTGGGTCATTTTTTGACCCGAAGTTTAATTTTTGATTTTTAAAATATGTTTTTAACCTAAGTTATATTTTTAATAAAGGAGATTTCTAATGGGAAAATTTGGAAAGAAAGTGTCAATTAGTTTGAATCCGCTTGATTATAACATCACAATTCTTGGCGAGTCTGGAATTGGTAAGACAACTCTTGCAAAGGAGTGTTGCGTAAAGCTTGTAGGTGATGATGGATATATCCATTTTGATATTGGAAATGAAGATGGAGCTTCTGCTATTGAAGGAATTATTTCCGAGAAGATTGAGGATTACGCAAAGCTTACAGAGGTTGTAGAAGATATTGTAGAGAATAAGGATACAGATTATCCTGATCTCAAGGTTGTTGTTTGGGACACCCTTGATGAGCTGGTTCCTATTGTTGAAGCTGAAACAATCCGTCAGCACAATAAGAAGCATCAAGATAATAAGATTGATACTATCAATTCTGCTATGGGTGGTTTTGGTAAGGGGCAAGAGTATGCAATCGACCTTATGATACAGAATATGGTGGCACTTCGTTCGGTTGGTGTGTCTAATATTATCATTGGTCACGTTAAACGCTCAGATATTATTGACCCTATTACTCAGCAGACTTATTCAAAGCTTACCGCTGATACTACTCAGAAGTATTTTAATGCAATTAAGAATAAGCAACATTTTGTTGCTCTTGCTTATATTGATAGAGAGATCGTTAAGGAAAAGACTGGCAGAAAGAATGTTGTTAATAAGACAGAAATCACTATTAACAAGGCGGTTTCTGAGAGTCGAGTAATTGCGTTTAGAGATGATACTTATTCGGTAGATAGCAAGTCAAGATTTGCTGACATTGTTGATAAGGTTTCATTTAATGTTGATGAATTTATTACAGCTATGCAGGACGCAATCGAAAAGGAAAAGACAAGTAAGGGTATTTCACTTGCAAAGGCTGAAAAGGAACAAGTCAAGAGAGAAAAGATTAAGTCTGAAATGGCTACCAAGGCTTCAGAAGATGCCAAGGCAAAGCGAGTTGCCGAGGAATTAGAAGAAGAAAGAACCGAGTTAATTTCTCAGATACAGTCAGCTTTTATCAATGCAGACAAAGATATTAAAGCTTCTGCTAAGGCAAAGTTAGTTGAAAATGGTGTAGGAAAGTTTTCTGAGTTGTCTGTAGATGCACTTAGAAAAGTTTATGACTTGGTAAAATAATTCTTAATAAAGTTGTGATTAACTAGGTATTAAGGGAGAATTTAATACACTCAGATGTGGGCGAGAAAGCGATTTCTTTGCCCACATATTTTGCATTATTAGAAAAATATCGTAATAAGTAGGGAAATTAGAGGTGATTAAGTATGTGTGAAAGGTTGGGCGGTTTCAATGCGAACACTCGAAGGTGAATATTGGGTAGATTTAGAAGGCTCAAATAATGTTAAGTTGTCAAACTTTGGACGATTTAGACGAGGAAATAAGCTACTTAAAAAGCAATTTGACAAAGATGGCTATATTATGCACTCAGTGGGCGGCGAACTAAAGAGAATATACGCTCATAGATATGTGGCAAAGTATTTTGTTAAGAATGACAATCCCGAAGTTAATATTGTTGTCGATCACATTGACGGAAACAAAGAAAATTGTCGAGCAGATAATCTGCGTTGGACTACGGTAGCTATAAATACTAAATCGGCTTATGATTTAGGTCTAATTAGGGCGAATAAAAAAGGATTTGTGCTTGCTAAAAGACTAGAAGATGATACATATCAGCTTTTTAGGTCTATTGTCAATTGTGCCAGGAACTTTGATGTATCTCCGAAAGCATTAGACAAGGTTATTCGTGGCACACAGAAGTCTGTGCATAATATTTTTGCGTGTAGAATATTGGAAGACATTGATGATGAATATTATTCTCTTAAAATAGCTAAACGCAAAGGGTACAAGAAAGAAGACTATAGAGAGTTGATAAAGGAATTACTAAATTTAATTTAGACACTTGTCAAAAGTAAGAATAAATTATATAATTAACATCAAGGGATTTAAAACACTGAAAGGAGCAGTTAATGAAAAGAGAACGTTGTTATGTAGAAGCGGGAAAGATTAAAATTCCATTTAAGTTTGTTAACCACCCACCTAAGGAAGCGAAACTGAACTCGTACAGAGAAGATTTTTGGGAGGATAGTCTAGGATTTCGAGCAAAAAAGCCTATTATTATTGACGAGGATTATCGGATTATAGATGGTTATATTAGTTATCTAATTTACAAAGAATTTTATAAACTTTTTGGTTTGAATTTTGAAAAGCAGCCATTGTTGGTCTATAAAGAAGTCGGAGATTATAGACACGAACTTACAACTTATGTTTATGGCAGACACCCTGATAGCAATAAAGAATATGTTTGGAGAATGCCAAAAACAATAAATTATATTCCAGAGATTGGAGAAACGGTTTTGGCAAATACGAGCAAGGGTGATGTCCCTGCTATAGTTACAAAAACACTTATTAGTGACAAATGTCCATATGATGGCAAAGTAAAACTTGTTCAGGCAATATATGAAGACAAAAAAAGATGATGAACCAAAAGAACAGACTCCAAATGATTGTTGGGAGGAGTTTAGAAAGTCAGGTATGCTTTGGTATGTAAATACTATACTTAAACCTCTCGGTTGGAGCATTTGCTTTTTGACCGACAAAGAAGACAACCTTGAAGAGGTATTTGCAGTAAAGGGTTCATATACATTTACCGAAGAAGAGAACAGTAGAGGATATAAGAAGTTTTCGGCTTATTTAATAAATAAGGATAAAGAAAATGCTTAAAGTATATGAGATTATAGACATTCAGCATAGTGGTAAAAAAGCACCTCGTGGAGTTAGTAAGGTCGGAGATAAATATGATCGCAGACGGGGTAGAAAGTTTACTTTAGATTTGGATATATGCGAGATTGGCAAACCTTTATTATTTGCGCCTATTCTTTACACGACTCCTTATGTAAACAGTTGGGAAGATAAGAAGAGGGTATATATTGAAACTGAGAATAGTATATACGTTTGTAAGGTAGATTATATTCCGACCGAGAAAGAAGCTTCTAGTATAGCTTGGTTTAGGCAGGTGTTTTATTATGGAGTTTGATGAAATTAGATATTCTAAAGTCAACGGACATTGGATAGCTTACAGCATAAACAACTCTTTTAGTGGTGAAGGTGCTACCAAGGAAATTGCTCGTAATAACTATTATCTCGACAAAAAGATAAATGAAGAAGTTACAGTGCCAACAATAGATATTGGCAAATATTTACCAAAGGGGTGATAAAAAATGGAAGAAGAAGTTGTTAGATTAACTCCAGGCGCATTGATGCAACTCACATTGGCTGATTTTAATATAAAAGCTCCTCTGCCTATGGCAGAAGCTATTTACAATAACTTTATGCAATCGCTTACTAAGGCAGGCTATGCTGAATGGATTGAGGATAAGTAATGGGTAGACAAGTTGTATTACGAGATTTAAATATTAAAGGCAATTCAGATACGGCTTATAAAGCATCTAATGGCAAGTATTATAGTTCGCAAGAAGCTTATGAAAAGATAGTAGCAGAACAAGAGTACAGATCTGATTGTATTAAGCTTATGTATAACTTGCTTGATTACGACTCTTTTATGAAATTACCGACTATTTTTTATAAAAAGCTGAAAGAATGGGAGCCGTTTACTTACAGAGTTGTGCTGAAATGTATAAACAATAAAGCTTCGTCAGTAGATTGGGCATTAAACAATAAGAGCTTTAATAGCGAAGTTGCTAAAATGATGTATATATGCGCTATACTTGATAATGGTATGGTTGACGCTTTAAAAGAAGTAAGAAAAGAAGATAGAAAAAAGGCAAGAGAAGTTGCTGAAAACAAGAGCGAACAGGTGAATAATGTGGCGATTGCCAATCCTATTCAACAGACAAAAAATATAAGTAGGTGGTTAGAAGATGATTGATATAGATACAATTCCAAAAGAACTGATGGAAAAGCGAGAGGTTATTGAGTGCAACTTTGTGCTGACTTTATTTAAAAATCCTGACCTTATTCCAGACTATAAGAATGTAGAGTTAATGGAAGATATTATTACAACAGATGGTATCTTCTATTATGGTCTAGCTACTCAGCTATATAAGGCGGGATATAATACGTTTGATAATATGTCTATCTATACTTATCTGAAAGATAAGAAAAAGTTAGAAAAGGAATTTGAAAAAAGAGGCGGTTATGCCACTATTAAAGAAATAACAAACTTGCTTTCAGAGGACAATATTGAGTCTTATTATGATGAATTATGCAAGAGCAATCTTTTGATTCGGCTAGATAAAAACGGATTTGCCGTGGATAAATTCTTAGATAAGTTTAAGCAAATGACTTGCGAGGAAGTTTATAACTTTTATGATTATCAGCTTGCCAATATTTCTGTTGGTAAGATTGAAAAGGTAAAGGTGGAAGATTTATCAGATGGTTATGACGAGTGGATTGAACGAGCCAATGAAGCTAGAAATATCGGTTTTAAAGTTGGCAGTGGTCTTATGAATTATAACTTGGCAGGTATTCATAGAGGAGCATTAACTCTTTATCTTGGCGGTATTGGACAAGGTAAGACTTCTAGTTCGGTTGAATTATTTATTTTGCCAGCTATTGAAACTGGTAATGATATAACTATTATTTGCAACGAGCAGACCGCAGATGAATACAGAGGAATGATTATTTCTACTGTACTTTTTAGTCGAGTTGACAACGTTCGAGGTATGAACCGAATGTCAATTACTCTTGGTAACTTTGATGAGTATAAGGTGTCAAAGTTAAAAGAAGCGGCGGCTTGGATTAAGAAACAGCCTGGTAAAATTAAATTTGTTGAAATGGCAAATTATGATGTAGCCAATGTTAAAAAGGTTATAAAAAAGCAAGCTAAACTAGGTTGTGCTTATTTTATTTTTGATGTCTTAAAGAGTGTGAGTGATGCTAGTGATAAATCTTGGGCAGAGCTGTCAGACGTTGCCAAGGCATTATTCGTTCAAGCTAAGAATGAAAACGTGGCAATACTTGCAACTGCTCAGTTAGCTTCGGATAGTATGAATAGGAAGTATCTTGACCTTACTTCTGTTGGTAAATCAAGAGCGATTTCCGAGTGTGCTGCTCAAGTAATTGGTTTCAGACCCGTTATGAACAATGAGATTGACAAAATTAAGCCTTGGATGTGGAAGAAAAATCCAGACGGCTCGCAGGGAAAAGTTAAAGTGACTTATGACCTCGATCCTGAAAAGCATTATATTATCCAATTTATTATGAAAAATAGATGGGGTAACATTTGTCAGATAGTACAAGAGTTTGACCAATCTTTTAATACGTTAAAAGATATAGGTTATGTAAATATTGACTATGATGATTTCAGGCGAGGTTAAAAACATGATTGGTAAAAGAAATATAACAGAAGAACAGTATGAACGAGCAATTAAATATCATAATGGTCAGTTAGCTAATGAAGACTATGATAATGTATTTTCTATTAGCGAACAAATCGGTTATGGTATTTATTTTACAAGGGTTGAACGAGATGAACAAAACAAACCAGTTGTAACTTATGTTAGAGGTGATAGTTGTGATTAAAGGGGTTGATAATTTTGACACCATAGAAGAGGCCGATAAATATTTTACCGATTTGGGATTTAATAAACACCCGTCATCTAAGCCTGATGTTGTCTGTCAATATTCTAAAAAATTCTATGATGGTAATAGTGAAAAATATTTTGTCCATGTAAATTTATGGGATTTTTCAAATTGGGTGTGGGGCCATTATTCGGCTGAGTATAGTGGTCAATTTTATAAAAAAGGTAACCATAAAGCTTTTAATATTACATTTATAGATTGGGATTACGAAAATGTTGTTGAGTTCATAGAGAATATGTTTGCTTTTGGTTTATTAGAGAATTATGACGAGGATAATGTATGATGATTGCAAATAATACAAATAGATTTGATGAAAAAGCACAAGCCGAAGTAATGCTTGAAGAATTGGGTTTTGTTTATAATGTCGAAGATTCTATTTCTAACAAGGACTGTATTAAAGCTTATAGACGAAGTTTTAATAATGGTGAGAAAATTAAGTATAATATAGTTGCAAAAATTAAGTATGATGATAACAATGAAAAACCTATAAGCATTGATTATGTGGCAAAACTATGTCAGCCAGAAACGAATAATAGATTTGAACTTACCTTTGCTAATTACGATCATAAAAATATGCTTGATATTTTAGATGGTTTTTTGGCAGATGGATTTGCTGTGACATATGAAGCAGATAGGGAGGGAGAATAATGTCTGTCTATTCTGGCAAATGTGATGTGTTTGATAGTTTTATAATGATACCAAATGATGAAGAACGTACCGACTATCAAATTAAAAACACTAAATTTATTATAGATGGTGTAGAAACTGAGATAAACACAATTAAGCAACTCGCTCCTTATTTCCCTTGCACTATAGCTATGTCTTCTTGGAGTGGTGGCAAGACTGGAAGTGGCACCTGTTGGTTTTCTTCTGAGTCTTATGCAAACAAAGAAGAGGCAGCTCATTTGAAGTATAAGTTGCTCGAAGCTAAAAAGGCTTACAAAAAGGTAAAACGTAAGAAGCTAGAGTTGACCTTTGAGAACGTATATAAAGAGTGGTATCATTTTAAAAGTGATGAAGATATTGATACTGAAATTACACAACGAGTTATTGAAGATTTTGAAGGTGCAGATATTAGAGGTTTAACCTCTTACATGGGTAGGCATTATAGGAAATACCTATATCAAACTTTAATTGAATTAGGATATACAGTTGACCAGGCTATTGCTTGGGTTTATGAACATGAGAAAACTTGGGAGGATTAAGGATGAAATTTGGACATACAGAAACCTTTGGTTGGGAAGGTGCTTTCAGAGGAATGAGAAATCCAAAAGAAAGCTGGAATAGAAGTGATAGTTGTTTTGATGAAAATGGTAATTATATTTTAGGTGATAATGATTTAGATTTGGCTACTAGGTTAATTAAGGCGGGAACTGAGCATAGAAAGTTTTTAAGAATGATACACGTTCAGACGGATATGACTGCTCCATTGTATGTTTTTAAAGAATATGACACTTATAAAGTTGCTACAGTAGCAAATAGTACATCAACAATTCATAAGCTTACCTCAAAACCTATTACAATGGATTGCTTTGAGATAGACGATATGCGGGATTTTGAACGTTTATATTTCCAACAGTTAGTAGATGGTTGTGAGAATTATAGACAAAGATATTTGCAAACAAAAGATGTGAATATTTGGAAAGCTTTGATTAGAGTATTGCCCGAATCTTGGTTGCAGACAAGAACTATTGACCTTAATTATGAAACACTACGGACTATTTATCACCAACGCAAATATCACAAACTTACAGAGTGGCATACGTTTTGTGATTGGGTTAAAACCCTACCTTATGCAAAAGAGTTAATTACAGATGAAGATTAAACATAGAAAAGCATGAAAAGTATTCAAGTAACACTTGCGATAAACAATAATAAGTATTATAATTAAACTCGGAATACGAAAGATGAAGTGAGGTGAGAACAGTTAATGTTGAGATTTTAAATAGGAAGTTGGTAGAAAACCCAGATAATATAATCAAGATATTGGTTGCTCTCGGATATGATGCTAATTACATTGTATATCACGAAAATAAACATATGATTACTTCAAGAAGGCGAGATGGTGACAATAATTATGGTACGATTATTTACACCAACTCGCTTTGTGCGTTAGAAACAACTCGCAGCTGGAATGGTAATTTATTCGCTCTTGTTATGAAAGAAAGAGGGTGTAATTTTCCGCAAGCTTTAAAATATGTTGCGAAGTGTCTAGGGTTACACGATCATAGCGACTTGCGAATACATCTGCCATTTTCGGCTTTTTATAAAGATATTCTTAAAGACGATGATAGACCTGAATATAATTTAAAAGCTTATGACGAAGATTGTTTAAGTGGTATGACATCATTGAGTTACAATTTTGTCAAAGACGGTATCAGCTTGGAAGTGCAGGAAAAATGGGGAGTGAAATATTCTCACGAAGAAGATAGTGTTTTAATACCCATACGAGATATAAGCGGTCATTTGGTTGGTTGTAAGGCGAGAAATAATAATATGAATTGCCCAAGTGACAAGCGGTGGTATGCATATTTACCCTACAGTAAGACTTGCGTAGTTTATGGTTTAGATAAGAATTATCTTGACATTATAAGTAAGCGCACTTTATTTGTGTTTGAAGCAGAAAAGAGCGTTTTGCAGTTAGCCAGTAATGGTTTTAATTATGCCTGCGCTATAGGTGGTCACAATATTAGTGACGCTCAGTGTCGGTTAATTAAAAATTTACTAATAGATAAAATTATTATTTGTTTTGACAGCGACATCTGTGAAGAAGAAGTTGTTTACAATGCGAAGAAATTATTAGTAAATAATAGACTTCTGCACAATAAAGTTGGTTATATTTATGGGGGAATAGAAAAAGAGAAAAAAGCTAGTCCTTCGGATTATGGCTTATCTTTTTTTAGGAAACTGATAAAAAATAATATTAAATATTTAGAGCGAAAGGAATAATATGGCAACAGCAAGCGAGATTGAAGAGTGTTGGCAAGGACAGCTTGAACGATTAAAAAAAAGTGAAACAAATAGTATTTCAGTTATAATGGGCGAAGATATTCTTTCTTCGACAATTCAAATGTTAGAAGAAAGACGAGATGCTTTAGCTCATTATGACGAGCAATACAACCAAATTCGAACTTTAGAAAAAACTAATAAAGAATTAGAAATAGCCTATGACGAACTATATAAACGACTCCAAACTTTGGAAAAGGCTAGTGAAGAACCAAAAGAAACGAACGGAAGAGCAAATGAAGTATATAGATACATAACCTATAATGAAAGTATTATGATAAGAAAGCTAATGGATACTTATGAAGCTACAATTAGAACGCTACTTGCAGTAATTGAGAAAGGGGTATAAATGGGAACAAGAGAAATTGATCCACGATTGCAAAAGTTATATGATGAAAATGTGCCTGTTTATTCGATTTCTAGGTTAAATACCATTCATCAGTGTCCATATAGTTTTTGGATGAATTATATTAAACACATTAAACCACCAATACATGGCAATGTTTATTCTTTTATCGGTAGCTGTCAGCACGATGCTCTCGAAGCGACTTTACACGGAGCAGATAAAAGTGTCGTTAAAGACGCATTAAATGAAGAATTAGAAAATCTTGATTTGGCAGGTGTTGATTTCCCATTAGATAGAAATGGCAAGCCGACTATAAGAAATAATTATATAGCCAACATGACAAGATTTGCTGAAGAATATGAGCCATTAAAAGGCGAATATGAAACCGAGCAACTTATTTTATGCCCTGTTGATATAAATGGTAAAATATCTTATATGCAGGGATATATAGATATTATTAAGAAGAACGATGATGGTAGTATTGAAATAGGTGATTGGAAAACGAGTAGTCAATTTGATAAAAATCATCTGCTTCAAGCTGGTAGACAGCTGTGCTTATATTGTTTAGCAAAAGAATACGAAGGGTTTGAAGTTTCGGGGGTTAATTGGCGAATGTTAAAATATTGCGCCACAACCTGGTTACAAAAAAATGGTAAACCTAAGACCAAAGTAAGCGAATGGCGAAATCTCATCAAAGACCTCAAGAGCCCGATTGAAAAAGCTTTGTCAGATTTGGGTTATGATGAAATTGACATCGAAGCTTACTTACAAGAAGGAATGGAATCTAATAGTTGGGAGCCATTTCCACAAGAGATAAAAGATAAATTTACAACAACTCCTTATGTAAGGGAGTACGAACTTACTCCAGAGATACGAGAAGAAACTGTTGAATATATTACTTCTACAATTAAAGATATCGAAGAGCGAGGTAGTGATGAGGTTAATTATCCGCCTTGTGATATTTCAAAAGATAGTTTTTTCTGCGCCACATTGTGTGAATATGGTGGTAAAACTGGACTGTGTAAACATTGGGTAGATTATTGCAATACTCTTCAAAAAGATGACGAAGATGATATTGATGATTTGTTTTAGAAAGTGAGGGAAATATTTATGACAAATGAACAGATTTTAGCACTAAAGAAAGATAGACTTGCAAAGCTTAGTGAATCACCAAAGAACATTAAGTGTTCTGGAGTTGTTAAGAAGTTACGTAGACAGATTCGTAATATTGAGGATTAAAATGATAACTGATAAGGATGTTTTAGTAGGTAATATTGAGCAAGGTGAGTATTGTAAGCACTGTGGTAGATATGCCGATGTTAAGACAACATATGTAAAGTCTGGTGGTCATAGCGCAGTATTGCATTATTGCAAGAAGTGTTGGGACGAAATCATTAAGTTGATTTGGGATGATGTAAAGTGAATACAATTAAATAAGGTTGGCTTAGGCTGACCTTATTTTTTAGGTAAAATTATGGCGAGAAAATATAAACCTCTTTACGAAATATTTAAAGGTGAAGAATTGCAGATCGCTGAAAAAATTCAGCAGCGTAGGTTACAAATGTTGGTACATAGCCGATTGTATTATATTGATAATCAAAATATTATATCTGATTACAAATGGTCTGAGTGGGCGCAGGAGCTTCGTCAACTACAAGACAACAATCCTAAGATAGCGAAGAAGGTACAATGGGCAAAAGAATTTGAAAATTGGGATGGTAGTTCTGGCACATTTTTGCCGTTAGACAATGAATGGGTAAGAGGTAAGAGTGAATTTATGGCAAGAATATCAAAATAGCACTTGTAAAAAATGAGAATAATAAGTATAATTGAATAAAATTTTGGAGAAGGGAAAGGAAAACAGTATGACAAATGTGCAATCATTAGGTTATTTTGACGGAGTAAGTGATGGCGTTGTTTTGGCGGCAGATGAAATGAAAAAGATACTATTGACGAGTAATCACAACACAGATAAAGACACTTGCTTATATATTGAAAACTGTCTGAAAGAGTTGGAAGAACTAAGAAATAAATATGAAAGAGAAGTGAAGTAATGAAAACAATAATTATAATTTCGTTAGTTGTACTAGTCGTTTTGTTTATTTTAGAAACAATGTAGAGGTGTTTTATATGAAAAAAAGAATTTTAGCTTTAATCCTTGGTATGTTTATTTGTTTTGGGGTTACAGGATGTAGTTACTATGAAACAGAAACCTCAGAAACTTCAGTAGAAAATATAAATGGTCAGATTGGAAGATTTATTATTCTTGAGAGTGAGGGTACTTATCTTGATGAAAATAGCATGGAACATACCCAATATTTAGTATATGATAAAAACACTTATATCATTTATATTTATGATGTGTATGACGGATATTATAGAGGTGGTGCATCAATTTCACCTTACTATTGTATGAACGCAGATAACGAGCCTGAGATAGCTGTTTATTGGGATGGAATGGAGGAATAAGATATGGGAATAAAAGGATATAAAGTATTCAATTCAGACTGGACTTGTAGAGGTTTTCAGTATGAGGTAGGCAAGACCTATACCTTAGATGTAGAAAAAGAGGGTGAATTAAAATTATGTAATGCAGGTTTTCATTTCTGTACTAAAGCTAATGATTGTTTTAGATATTACGATTTTGATAGTAACAATCATGTAGCTGAGATTGAGGCACTTGGAGAAATTAGAGTAGGTAATAATAGCACTAAATGTTGTACTGATGTAATTAAAATTGTAAGAGAACTTAGTTGGCACGAAGTATTAGACCTTGTAAACACTGGAAAAGATTGCACAGGATTAAACAATAGTGGTTACTACAATAGTGGTAACCGCAATAGCGGTGACTACAATAGCGGTGACTACAATAGTGGTAACCGCAATAGCGGTGACTACAATAGTGGTAACTACAATAGTGGTAACCGGAACAGTGGTTACTATAATAGTGGTAACTGGAATAGTGGTAACCGGAACAGTGGTTACTACAATAGTGGTAACTGGAATAGTGGTAACCGGAACAGTGGTTACTATAATAGTGGTAACTGGAATAGTGGTTACTGGAATAAAACAAGCTATTCTTCAGGATGCTTTAACACTGAAGAAACGCCATTGATGTTTTTTAATCAACCATCTGATATGTATGGCAGAGATTGGAGAAATTCTAAGGCTAATATAATTTTAAATAATATGCCAACGACAACTGTCGAGTGGATGTGGTCAGAAGAAATGACTGATGAAGAAAAAGAAAGTCACCCCGAGTACAAAACCGCAAACGGTTACTTAAAAGAGCGTAATATAACCGACACTAGACAATCTTGGTGGGAGAGTTTAAGTGATGACGAAAAAAGTGAAATTTGGGCTATACCCAATTTCGATGTAGACATTTTCAAAGAAATTACGGGTATTGATGCAAGGAGAAGATAACTAAATGGAATGGTATTCATTAAATGAGAGGACACCGCCTTTTGGCGAGTTTGTATTAATCCAAACAAAATTTAAAAAGTACCAAAAATATTATATCTGTTGGTATAACGATAAAACAGGCAATTTTCAATTAAAAGACTATGACGATATACCAATTAAGGCTAATGCTGTTTTAGCTTGGGCGGAAATATCTGAATACAAAGGAGCAAATTATGAGTAAGACGATAATAAGTTCAAATGATTTTTACCAACCGCCTAAAGAATATGCAGATTATATAGATGAAAGAAACAAGAATTTGGAATCAAAGTTAGTTTATGTGACTTATACAAATGATGTAGATTTAAAGAAAGAAGAAACGAATAATGGAGCTATTAAGAAAAGCTAACGTGTGGAAACCTGTCGAGTATAAATTGGGTGATACATTGGAATTTGAGATGAACGGCAAGACTGTAGAAGCATTTGCTGTTAAACAAGAAGAAGATGGAATGATTTTCCTATTTAGAAATTGTCTTGATAGAGAATATCAAATGGACGAAGTAGAAGAGGTGTTTAAATCTTTAGTTGATAAAATTCCTGAAGAGTTGAAAGAAACTCTTATACCTTTTGAATCAGGTGAGTTTTTTAGACTCCCTACAGAAAAGGAAATTTCTGGTGTGAATGACTATGGTGTTTCAGAAAATACAAGTATTTCTCAGTGGGAATGTATGAAAAAGAGATGTAATAGAATTTCATTCAGTGAAAATGATTCCTTAGAGTGGTATTGGTTAAATACTAAAAGTTCTTCATCTAGCACTAATTTCGTTTTTGTTGATATTTATGGCGGTGCATTTTGCCTTGAAGATAATTACCCTCGTGGTATTCGTCCTGTTTTTAAAATTTAACATTATAAAGAGAGGACTAAAAATGATATTTACCGAAACAGAATATGTTTGGAAAGAACTAGAGAGATACCCGTTAATAGTAGTAACCAATTATGCAGAAAGTGAGGAACAATAAGATGACATACGCAGAAGCAGAAGAACGTTGGCAGAAGGAACTAGAATATTGTCAAAAGGAATTAAAATTATTTGAGAATAAAGATGATGGAGTCGCTAGAATCATGGTTTCTACAGCCCTGCTAAAAACCACCATAAAGGCTTTTGAAGCAATAAGAGATTATGAGATAGACCTAGCAAGAGAAAAAGAATTAAACTATAAAAATCTTGTAGCATCGGTTATTAATTACGCAGATGATTCGGAGGCAGAAAAAGCAGAAGCTACTTTTGATGTTGATAATTACAAAGTGACAATTACAGCTGAGAGGAAAGAAAAATAAATGACAGATTGGTACATGGCAAAGCACAATTTGGAAGCAGTCGATGAATTGTTATTGATGTTAATTAACGAGGACGCAACTGAATACGAAGCACTTATTAGAGTAATTGAAGATAATTACAAGGGAACGCTTGAGGCATTAAAGCCGCTTATTGACAAAGCGGAAAGAGAAGAATGGACCGAGAGAAAAGAAGGATAATGAAAATAGAATGGCTACCACCACGCACTGATGACAAAAATAGAGAGTTGAGTGTAGGGGATAGAACAGAACATGAAAAAATATATAAAGAGATAAGACAGTTAGTAATTGGGATGATGAGGAGAGAAAAATGACACAATCAACAATCGAAGTTGTTAGCCAAAAGTTGGATGGGAAAATAAAAGATACATCACCAACCGAAATAATAAATATCTTAATAAAAAATATGGAAGATTTTGAAGCAGGTGAAGCATCAACAAGCTATATGTTAAATGACAAGTATAAAGTAACAATAGCAATGGAAGATATAGAGGAGTAGATATGGCAATATACAGAAAAGAAGTCGAAGCTATTTTTTATACAGGCGAGAATATGGAAGAAATAAAGGATTTCCTAGGCGAGTATTTTAGAAAAGTTGATGAGCTTGGAAAGCTTTGGTACTTGCAAAGCCCAATATGCGGTTTCGAAAGTTGGCTGAATCCACAAGAAGACATGATTGTTAGGTACAGTGATGGTTCTTTTGGAGATGTTCCTAAGGACGATTTTTTAGACGAGTGGGAAGAGGTGGAATAAGTGGAAATTTACAGATTAAAAAAGAAGGAAGTCGAGTTGCCTAAAATTGGCGACAAGATAGAAGTTAAGGTAGACGGCGAAAAACAGTGGGCAACCTGCATGGGATATAATGACGAGGGCAGACCTATCTTTTTATTTGACAGAATATTGACGGAGCTGTCGCATGATAAGGTGGAAAAATATTGCGAGGAGCGAGGTTGGTTTTTACCAAGCAAGAAAAACCTTGAGGAGTGGGAGTTGATGCAGGACTACAGATATAGAGTCGCAGGGTCAAAGGGTGGGCTATGCGCAGATTGGTGGTGGCTGACGGATAGAGTAAACGGCGTAATTTTCGCTCTTGTCAGCGTCGGAGGGAGTGTGAGCCACGGCAACGCATCTCTCTCCTGTGGAGTGCGCCCAGCTTTTATTGTAGAGGATTAAGAAAGGATTGATTAAATTATGAGCAAAGTGTTAGTTGGTGATTTTATTCGGTGGATTAATGAATTTAGTGAAAAAGACGATACTGCTAAAATAAAGTTGTACTCGTCAAATAGCGAAGATTGTATTGGTGTTTTTGAAAGCGATTCGCCTGTTTTGACATTGTTTTTTGGTGTACCTATAACTTCATTTAAAGCAATATGGGAAGATTCGTATATGTTAAGATTGAATTTGAAATCAGAACAAATAACTTGGAATTATATTTCGGGGATATATGGAAAGGATTAGAAAATAAGAGGAATAAAAATGGAGAACTATGTTGTATATCATCTACATTCAGATCTTAGTAATGGTGTTACTAATATTGACTCTGTTACTAAATTTGAAGAATATATTGATTTAGCCAAACAGTACAATATGAAAGCCTTGGCATTTTCAGAACATGGCAGTGTATTTGAATGGGTCAAAAAGAAGCTAACAATAGAGAAAACTGGCATGAAATATATTCATGCCGAGGAATTTTATGTTACCGAAGCTTTTTATGAAGAAGAAAAACTTCGTGACAATTACCACGTTGTTTTAATAGCCAAGAATTATGAGGGGGTAAAGGAATTAAATGTATTATCCTCTAAGGCTTTTGAACCAGACCATAGGTATTATTCGCCTAGAATTAGTTTAGATGAACTAATGTCTGTGTCAGATAATATTATTATTACAACAGCTTGCCTGGGTGGTATTTTAGCTAAGGGCAATGCTGTTATTCAAGATAGATTTTTAAAGTTTTTAATAGAGCATAAGGATAATTGTTATTTAGAAATTCAACATCATATTGATGATGCTCAAAAAGCATACAATCAATACTTAGTAAGAATATCAGAAAAGTATGATATACCTCTTATAGCA
Source organism: uncultured Bacteroides sp. (assembly GCA_964398075.1). Classification (GTDB taxonomy): domain Bacteria; phylum Bacteroidota; class Bacteroidia; order Bacteroidales; family Paludibacteraceae; genus Colicola. The sequence goes on from CAYNMA010000001.1 coordinate 40,884, forward strand.
GGTACCGACACGCATTGTTTAAACGGGCGACACGTTATAGGCAGGAAGGTATTACAAGAAGCCAAAAATGTACGTTTTGAAAATGAGGATAATTGGGATTTAACATTCAAATCTTATGACGAATTAGTTAAAGCTTATGAATTGCAAAACGCAATACCAAAAGAAAAATATCTTGAAGCTATAAACAACACTAATTTAATGGCTGATAGGGTTGAAGAATTTGAATTAGATTATTCTAAAAAATATCCTAAGTTATATGAAAATTCATTTGATGTGTATAAACGTAAAGTGTTGGCTGGCGTTAAGTGGCGAGGTGTGGATAGGCTATCTAATTATGATGAATATAAGAAGAGAATAAAAGAAGAAACTGCCGCTTTTGTTCATAATGGCGCAATAGATTTTATGTTGCTAGAAGAAGATTATAAAAGTCAAATGCGTAAAAATAATGTGCCATTTGGGTATTCGAGGGGGAGCTGCTCAGGCTCGGTAGTAGCGTATCTTTTGGGTATTACGGAGGTGGATAGTGTAAAGTATAATCTTAATTTCTCTCGTTTTATGAGTACAGAACGTGTATCATTGGCAGATATAGATACTGATTGGTATAGCGAAGATGTACATTATGTACGAGATTATTTGTACAATAGAAAAGGTTTGTATTGTGCCGATATTATTACTTTTAATACTATACAATTAAAAGGTGCTATAGATGATGTAGGCAGGGCATTAAAATTGCCACTTGACGAAGTAAAACAAATAAAAGATATGCTCGTTGATGACCAAATAACAGACGAAATTAGACAAAAATATCCTAATTTAGCGGACTATGTAGATATTGTAAAAGGTACGATTGTGTCTATTGGTAATCACCCTTCTGCTTGTATTGTTAGTCCTTATGAGGTTGAGCCGTTAATGGCTACATTTAGGTCTAAAACAAATCCTAATCCTATTTCTCAAATAAATATGAAAGAAGTAGATTTGCAAAATTATGTCAAGTTAGATGTGCTTGGACTCGATGCGGTAGGACTCATATCGAGAGCGTGTAGATTTGCAAATATTGATTATTTAACACCTGACGATTTAGACTTTGATGATAAGAATGTTTGGGATAGTATTAGAGATGATACTACTATGATATTTCAGTTTGAGTCTGGCTATGCGAGTGATTATTTAAAGAGCATATTAAAGCCTTCGACAATTAGTAAGATTAAAGCTGTAAACCCTAACTTTAGATATATTGACCTTATGTCAATGGCTAATGGTGCAATTAGACCCGCGGGTGCTTCTTATCGTGATCAGCTTGCACAAGGTATATATCGTGACTGCGGTCACCCAGCACTTAATGATTTTTTTGCTCCGACACTCGGATATTTGGTATATCAGTGTCAAATTATTGGATTTCTTAATAAGTTTTGTGGTTATACAATGGGCGAAGCTGATATTGTTCGTAGACATTTTGCTAAGAAAACAGGAACAGAGTCTGATATACCTATTATTCGTGATGGTGGTTATATGAATGAAAACCATTATATTAAGGGTTTCATTCAAACTATGTATGATGATTATGGAGTGGAAAAAGAAGAAGCTGAAAATTTATTGACAGATATTTTGCAAGTTATTGTGGATGCTTCTGATTATTTGTTCAGCCAAAACCACGCCGATCCATATTCGTTTATTGGTTTTGCCATTGGATATTTGCGTTATTATTATCCGCTTGAAACTATTACCGCTGCTTTGAATATTTATATGGCAGATGCTAATAAGAGTGCAGAGATTAAAAAGTATGCTACTAAGGTAGGTATTGAAATTAAACCTATTAAGTTTAGCAAATCGCAAGCACAGTATTTTTTCGATAAAAAAGAAAATTGTATTTATCAAGGTATTGAGGCTATCAAGTTTTGTAATGCTCAGATAGCACAAGAATTATACGATCTCCGTAATAATGTGTATGATAATTTTCTTGACCTTTATAAAGACGTGACAACTAAAACCTCTGCAAATTCTAAGCAAATAGAAATCCTGGTTAAACTCGACTATTTTAATAGTTATGGTAAACCTATGGAATTACTTACAATGATAGATTTATATGAGAAAATAGCTAATAAAAAGGTGTTTAGTAAGGACAAGTTGTCAGAGTTGGGCATACCCGAATATTTAATGGCTAAATATTCTCAAAAAGAAACAGCCAAACAGTTTCGAGAAGTAGACACTGTGGGATTATTACAAGAAATGTTGTCTAATATAGATTATCCTAAGACTAGATTGGTTGATAGAATACTTTGGCAAAAGGAATATTTAGGTGTTATCACCTTATCAAATTCTAAATTAGATAGTATGTATTGTTTCGTCGAAGAAATTGATAAGAATAGAGTGCAACTTTATAGGCTTAAAGATGGTAAAACCCTTAATGTTAAAGTGCGAGCAAAAGCCTTTAAAGAAAATGAGTTCAAAGAGATGGATATTATTAAGGTGCGAGAAATAGTGTCAGAGCCGAAATGGATTAACGCAGGAACCAAACCAGATGGTAAAATAGATTGGCAACGATCAACAACGGATTATGAAGATATTTTAAAAAAGTGGAATTAAACACTTGTAATTATTAAGACACTGTGATATTATAATCAAGTAATCTCCATTGAGCATAAAAACCTTGTTAAGACTTGCAGAAGTTAAGACAAGGGGATAAGAGTATAGTGTGGGTAAAACACCCATTTATCCACACTATATGACTATTCTTTCAAATGCGAGGTAATAGGAGAAAAAATACAATGGTTTTTAAAACATTAAAAAGGAGGGCGGACAGCATTATGTCACAAGGTTATCAACCCACAGAGGAAAAATCTTATAAGAAGCCACCAAGATCGGTTTCAGCAGATGGACTTGATGTTCCAAAATTTAAGAGAGAAAAGAAAGAAAGAGTGAATCACCCAGCGCATTATAATAGACCAGGTGCTATGGAGTGTTGGGACGAAATGGAATTAGTGTTCGGCATTAAGGAAGTAATGACTTTTTGTAAGTTAAATGCTTGGAAGTATAGATGTCGAGCTATTGATAAGAATGGTGAAGAAGATTTAAAGAAATCAGATGTATATTTAAAGAAGTACAAAGAATTGAAGGAGCGAGTAGATGAATATAATGCAAACAATTACAAAGCTAAAGAACGATAAAGATTATGCAGCTTTTAAGAAATGTTCTAAGAACGAAGAAGAGTTAGATAAGGCCACCGAACTTCATTCTCGTATTGCTAAGAAGTTTCTCAAAGTAGAATATCTTCCTTACGAAAAGAAAGTTGCACTTTGCGAGAGCATTGTTAATTTTACAATGATGAAGACAGATCAAGAAGGTAATAAGACTTTTCACATCAATTCACCTATGCGACAGATGCTTCTTATTCTTAATATCTTTGATAACTATGTTGCAGATGTTGATTTTAATGATGGGGCAGGAACATTTAATATATTACAGACAGATGAAGATGCTCAGTTTTTATTCGGTTTAATCCCTCAGTCTGAGCGAGAGTTATTTGTAGATATTATTGATATGGTAGAAGAAGATTACAGAGAAAATTACCGTAGTACTCCTGCTTATATTGATGGCAAGGTTGATGCTTTTAAGTTAGTGTTAGATAAGATTTTAGAAACAATGGGTAACAATCCTAAGGTGGCAGAGGTTATTGCAAATATGACTTCTGAAAATTCTTCAAAATAATACTTGTAATAAACAAAAGAAAGTGATATAATCTTTGGTATGAAAGTTGATAAAGAAACATTTGTAAAAATACTCAAGAGATTGCAGGAGATATCCGAATTTGAGGACGAAGCTGCTGAACTTGGCAGAGAACATCAAGTGTATGTGCAAGTCGATGGACTTGGTACATTTGATTATGTAGTAGACTTATTAGACATAAGCTTTACACCAGATAGTTACAAGCAACCAATCGATGATGTTTCGTATTTTATTTATGAAACAGATTTTGGTAAGAAAATACTTGAAAAACAAGCCGAGGGTGATTCTTGGGTAATTAAAGAAGATGGCAAAGATATAAGCGATTGTTTTACTTCAATTGAAAATTTATACGATTATCTCATTAGTTTGGAATAAATCCTTTCTGTGTTACAAAAACTAGGGATAAACAAATACCCTATAAGAAGTCTGCTAATTCTTATAAAATGTGTGGCGAAATTGAGCGACCTTAATACTCAATCATCTTGGGGTATCGCCAAGCGGTAAGGCACCAGAGTAAATTGAAAATTGCATATTATATATCTTGTATAGCAGTGTGTCGAAATTGGATAGACGAGACGGGTTTTGATCCCGTTGCCGAATGTGGCGTGTGGGTTCGAGTCCCACCACTGTTGTTATGAGTAGTATTATTTATAACTATACTCCTCAAGAAATGCAAGATATTTTAGATAATTCAACGGGCTACGGAGACGTATTATCAAAACTAGGATTAAATCCCAAAGGAAGAAATCCAGATACACTTAAAAAATATATACATGAATTTGGATTGGATGAAACTAAATTAAATAAAAACAGACATAATTTATTTTCAGAATGTGCCAAAAAGACACATAAGAAAACATCGTATAAAACAGAAGATATATTAAATAATATGTATCCAAATTATCAATCAGCAAAACTGCTTAAAAGGTTGATTGATGAAGGATATAAAAAATACAAATGTGAAATATGTGGTATATCCGAATGGAATAGCAAACATATAAGCTTGCAATTACACCATATAAATGGGAACCATCAAGATAATACGTTGTCTAATTTACAAGTGTTATGTCCTAATTGTCATTCGCAAATGGATAGTTTCGGAGGAAAGTCTTCCCAAAAGTCAAAAGGAAACAGGAAAAAGATTGGGGAGTCAAAAGAGACAATTACATCGTCGTAACTTATAGTTCGTTTGTGTTTATTACGAAAGAGTATAGCGTGATAGACAATAATTGTCAGGAAACGGTGTGACAAAATGGATTATCTAAAAAATAAAAATTGACATTTCTATATATTCTAATAAAGAATTAGCAAATATATAATATGCGATTAAATTTGATTCTGGCATACGGGGGTTCAAATCCCTCTACCCCAGCTTGGCATCATGTTTTTTTGATTTCATGGTGTCGATTGCTATTTGGGGTACTCATTATACAACTCTTAATATAATGAGATTTGTTTACTGTTGTTTGCAGGACTTAGGAAAGCCCTTTTGTTCTCCATCTTTCCTAAGTCCGCCTCCTGGAAGCATAGCTCAATGGTAGAGCACTCGGCTGTTAACCGAGTTGTTGTAGGTTCGAGCCCTACTGTTTCCGTTTGACAGGACTTTACTCTTGTCTTGATTTCCATATTCGTGGGTGTTCCAAATAAACACCCACACTCCTTTCTTGGTTCCTTGGTCAAGTGGCAAAGACACTAGATTTTCATTCTAGTAACACGGGTTCAATTCCCGTAGGAACTATTTTGTGGTCGTACAAGGTACAAGGCAGAAATGCTGAAGGACAGAACACGGACTACTTTATGTAGGTGCGACGTGTAGAAGATGCAGGTGCAAGACCTGCCCACAAAACGGCTGAGTAGTTTTCGGTTGCAACTACCTAGAGCATATTTTCTTAGGAGGATATGTATACTCAAGTAGCACGAGTGTGAAAGAGTTAAACCGATGACAACAATGAAGAAAGTTGTTGACTTGTTAATTCAATGAAGAATTAACTACCTACGTTGGTATAGGGCAGGCGGTGACTTTTATTAACTACGGTTAAGTTTTCAATACGAAAAATTTCAGAGAATAGGTTAACAAGTAAACCCACCCAAGCGAGGAAAATACAAGTGCAAGTCTTGTTTCTCTGATAGCCTAACAGCTTAAATCATAGGCAGGAAGGATAGGTAGATAATCTTCAGAGGGAATAAAATTTTTCCCTTTCTTACAACTTAAACAAAAGTTAAAGGTGTTGTTTCTAAGCTAGCAAGATAGTGAGCCTTTGAATCTACCATTTCGGTATGGAGAAGTAAAACCCATATGAATTGCTCGAAGTATGATGAGAGTGTAACCATGTATACGAATCCGTGTTTGCTACGGTCTATTTAATAGAAAAGTGTAAAGTAGTAGTTTAGTTTCATGGGAATAAAACACTGGCGTTCCAGTCAGAGACGTAGGTTCGAGTCCTGCAATTACTATTTAAATAATATAGTTCATTGTCTCAGCGACAATCTTAGTAAACTGACGAAAGCAACAATACTAGTTGGGATGCTTTCAGGGAGAGCCTAATACGTCCAAGTTCGCAACTTAGAGAATAAGCTCGTAATCTAGCAAACTATATTATTTAAAATTATATGAGCATAGGCATATAAAATGTAACTATTAATAATGGTTTAGAATTGTTTTGTCTAATTCTAGCTGTGTCCTATGTATTTACTGCAAGCATAAATGCAGAATAGGCTTTTTGTCTCTTGTCATCAAATCATAATTTATGCAGCTTACTCTTGCTAAGTAGAGATATGGATAATTTAGTCAGGCAACGGTTATCCATTATGCGTTGTTATCACAACTACTGGTGATTAGGTTCAAAGCCAAACAACGTATTCACAACTGAATAACTTGGAAAAACTAAGAAGGAGAAGACATATGGGAAAATTATTTAAACATGATGTAAATTATTTTATTCCAAAAGTTGACAACCTACCCCAGGTTCTAAGAGTTGTTTGGTTTGGATATGAATATTTATTTCCCAAATTTTGGGTATGAATTATAAGAAAATAATGCTTGGGTGTTTTATGGTCGGGATATTAACAAGTGTTCCGACCATAAATGTTAAACGAGATAATATTGGTTCGTTTGCAGGGGTGTTTAGCGCAACTAATATTAATAGTAAATTAATTTCAATCAAGCCTGCCGAAACTACGACAGTAGCTGAACCAGAGGAGGTTGAAATCATAATTGAGCCAACTGTTATAAATTCAGTTGTGATACCAAATTACAGTGGGTTCAAAAGTTATGAGTCTTATAAGGCAATAACAAATAGTAATTCTAAACAGTATTATCTGACAAGATCGGGAGTGGTTAATTCCAAAGGATTACTTACTTTTGACGGAAGATATTTAGTTGCTGTAGGAACTGGTGCTAACGCAAGCGTAGGCGATTATATTGATTTAATACTTGAGAATGGTACAAGAATTGCTTGTATTGTAGGAGATATTAAGGATAATTCGCATACAGATACTAGCAACCTTATAACTGTCCATAGTGATTGTGCGAGCGAGTTTTTAGTGGATATTACCGCACTAGACGCACAGATTAAGAGAATGGGCGACGTTTCGTATGCTTATGATGGTTGGGATTCTCCAGTTTATCATATAGAAGTTTATAACAAAAATGTATTCATGGAGGTAGATGATGGATATTAAGTTAAGAAATGCGAAAGATGTGGCAGATTTTTTAGATACTGTCTCACATTTTGACGAAGATGTTAACTTGCATATTGATTCGCAGATTATTGATGCAAAATCACTTATCATTCTTATGAATGTTATTGATTTAAACAGGCATTTGCAAGTTGAAATTGTAACTAATTCAGACGAACGAAGAAATGTTTTTGAGCACGAAATGGAAAAATTTGAGTTATGATTTTAAAGTTTGGGCATGATTATAACGAACAGGATAAACTAGAAATCATAGGAGAGCCTAAAACGATAAAAGAGGCATTTAGCATGATTTCAAAAGAAATGAACAAACGTAAGATTAAAAATTTCTATATACGTTCTTGTCTAACTCCCGATTATTTACTCGTTGATTATGGTAGCTGGTCTAAATTCTTTTATATAGACGATCTGCCAACAGACATAAAAAAACAGTGGGATAGTTATACAGAAGGGAGTACAGTTGTTTAATGGACGAAATAGAAATAAATACCAAAGAAAAAATGTTTGCTCATTGGGTAGAAAGATATGCTAGCCGAAAAGGACTTGACCCATATGAGGTAGCAGAACTTGCACTTTTTAAATTAGAAGGAATTAAGTATACTCCTTCCAATGATAAAGAATTGAATTAAGTTTTCTTACATTTAAAACAATTACTATATAATAAGGAAATGATTCAAAATAGCGGGGGTAATTATGGAAGAATATTTGACCACGAATGATGTGGCGGCCATATTGAAAATTGGCAAAACAAAAACATATCAGCTTGTTAATAAAAAGGATTTTCCTAAGATAAAAATGGGTAGACAGATACTAATACCCAAGTCTAAGTTCGAGAATTTTATGGAAAAATTGGTTTATAAAGAATATAAAATATAGCAAAAAATTATGCTAAAAACCTTTAGACCAAAACAAATTTTCAAGCAAAGTGGTTTACAGTAAACCACTTTTGGCGAATTTTCAAGTCAAGAACCCAGTAAAATCAAGGCTTGCGGAGGTTGACACAATAGACCTCCAAAACCTTTGGTGGGAGTTCGATTCTCTCGTCCCCTGTTTGACAGAAATGCTCATAAACGTTGAATTTACGGCGTTTGTGAGCATTTTCTTTTTGCCCTTTTTGACTATCGAACATACTCATTTTATCGTTTATTACCGTTTTAAACCACTTTTTATCATCCAAAGTGGTTTACAAAGTGGTTTACTAAATGAAAAAAGTGGTTTACTATGAGGTTAGTAAACCACTTCACTTATTTTAGGAGGTATGAGTATGTATGATGTTAATAAAATTCCTAAACTTCCTTATGGTCAGGGTACAATTTCCCCTTACAAAAACGATTTACTAATCTACAAAAAGACAATTACCAAACCAGACGGTACCAAACTCCGTCATAGCGAGTATGGCAAAACTCCAAGAGAATGTCTGAGAAATATGGCTGAATATGAAGCAAATCTGTTCCAAAAAGGCAAGGTAATTGAGTCAGAAGAGATTTTAACAGATGCGATGTTAAAGTGGCTTATTTCGGCTAAAAAGCCTACATTAAAGACACAAAGTTATTCAAGATTGGAGTCCGTTATAAATAATCAGATTGAACCATCTGCAATAGGTCATAGCAGATACCAGTCTATTACAACGGATGAATTACAAGAACTGATAGATGATTTGAACCAAAGAGAATATTCCCACTCTGTTATTAAGAAAACATATGACACCTTAAATGCCTTTTATAGATATTCTTCTATCAAACACAAATTTGACAACCCTATGAATTTGGTAGTTATGCCAGTTGCTCATAGGGTAAATAAAGAAACAAAAAATATAGTATGGTTTGAACAAGACGATATAGATAAATTTATCGCAGAAGCTGGAGCAAAATGGAACAGTGGCAACCCTCGTTACCAAGGTGGATTAGTTTATGCGGCAAATATTTATTTAGGGTTAAGAATAGGTGAATTACTTGCCTTACAGTGGGAAGATGTTGACTTTGATAATAATACAATATTTGTACATAAGACATTGATTGAAGAAAAAAATCCTAAGTATTCTCCTGGCAATAACGAATCAAAGGTGCAATTTACTGTACAACAATCCAATAAAACGAGTCAAAATAGATTTGTGCCGATCAATTCTAAAGCTAAACAGTTGTTGCAAGAGCATTATGGCAGATGTGCATTTACTGACCCAAAAGATTTTGTGATAAGCACACGAAATAGAAAAACTACTACAAACAAAAACGCAGATGATACAATCAAAACAATTCAGCGAAATGCTGAAACTAAAGTGCAAGGAGCAAGTAGTCATTGTCTTAGGCATACTTGCGCTTCGCTCTATTTTAGAGCAGGAGTACCAATAGAAACTATTGCACGTATCTTAGGACATTCTGCGGAGGTTTGTCGAAATACTTACCTACATTTTGCCGAAGAACAGTTAAAAGAAGCGGCAAGTAAAATTACCATATTTGAAATCTAAAGTGTAAAAAATGGGGTAATACCATAATTTGGTACTACCCCAATAATTTTAATAAGCCTTACGACCTTCAGCTTTTCCAAACTGAACGTAATGCTTGTAATAAGATGGCAAATCATTACCATAAGCCTTTTGTAAATCAGAATATGTCGCTTTGTATACAACGACATTGAAAGTTGCAATTGCTTGACGACCTTCTTTCATTCCATAAATGCAGAAATGATTAAACAATTTCTTAGCATCCGAACCAATACCACTCTGTAAATCAGTATATTTATTATAATAATACTGTGGATCAAATACGAGGCTGTAATCTATGTTGTTATAAACATATTTAGACTGTTTGTTTGATACACTTGTTGTAGCAGATAACTGATTCTTAAATGCGTTCCATTTTGTCAAAGCTGACTGATTTACACAAAATGGATTAGGACAAACTTTGCCAGTTACATGATGATGCATAATTACATTTGAAACTGGAATATTATAAAGTGACATTAGATATTTTACGATTTGCACACCATTCTTTATTGTAGCGTCTGTAAAATACCAATCTGTATCAGAAGCATTTAAAGTCTTAGTAGACTTCTTTGACGAACATAATTCAACGTTAACAGAATTTGCGTTAGTAGCTTTACCATAATACTTTCCGCCCTCATTAGTTGTCATTGTGGTGTACTTTGAACCACCAACCGCCCAGGTATATCTCTTAGTTGGGTCAGGGTTGTACTGCACAATAGAACCATCATCTACTATAAAATCTGCAGATGCCTTTGTAGAGGTTTTAGCAAACATCTGAGCAACAGATTTTGCATGACCTACTGTTGATTTTGTTCCTGCGGTATAATGCACAACGATATACTTTGGAGTACGTTTAGTACAAGCTGTTGTATTTACAGTAGAAGTACATTTAGTGATTGTTGTTGCCATAATTATTCCTCCTTTGAATCAATAGATTTTACACTTTCTTCAATAATTGCACGCACCTGTTCGCTTGTAAGTTGGGTGCCAGTGTTTGCAATTACTTTATTAAGCCAATTAGTTACAACTTCAAGTTTAGTTTCTCCTGTTTTTTCGCCTACATTTGGGAACAAAACTTCTGCACAAATACAAAAGGTCTTTGCCCAATCTTTTATATTGGCAACTTCTTGTGTGGTAATATTTTCTCTAAGCCATGGAATAACATATTTACCAATCAAAACTACCACGCAGGTAACAACAAGCTTTAAAATTAAAGTGATTATTTGTTCCATCTTCTTATTCCTCCTATATAGAAATAGTTTGAACGTCTGGCATAGATGAAGCGTCCAACATAGCTTCATTAACCGATTCATTCAAACTATCCAAACATTCTCCGTCAAGTTCATCCATACTAGAATTATTTTCAACGGCCTCTAAATCATTTTGCGTTAAATTATTCTCTTTTAAAAATAAAAGCATTTCTTTGTTATATTTTAGTCTTTCTTCTGAAACGCATTTTGCAACATCTATTTTTACTCTACTTACCTTTTCCATCCATGAATTTTTCATATAAAAAACAATGGCGGTCAAAGTCACACTTCCTGAAGCTGTTAGCGCACCAAGAACAACTGTAGAGTCTTCATAAGTACCAAAAAATGAGAAGAGAAGCACCAATATGAATATAACAGTTGAAAGCATTGGTAAGATTTTACTATATTGCATTTTAATCCTCGTCAGAGTTAATTTCTCCGTTAATAACAAATTTGCCATTTTCAAGACACTCTCTGTAAACGTGTCTAATGTACCGAATAGCTTCTTCAGCTTCCGAATTTTTTAATTCATTTTTCTCTATATGTTCTTCATACTTACCGCAAAGCTTGTGAACGTAAGTCCATTCCTCACGAGTATGTTTTCGACTATTTATACAAGAATTTTGGAAATCCAATATATCTCTACGCATACTTTCTGCGATATGATTATCTAAATCTGTCGAAATTTTGTCCGTTTTCTCAGTTAATCTTTTTATTTCTTCAGACTGATTTGATACAACTTCAATTAAGTCTGCCGTTAACATCTTCCCCAGAGAAGATATTTTTTTGTTAACAAATCCGCCAAGACATTTCCATGGGTTGATTTGAAGTTTGGATATGTCAATAAGATAAGTTAATATTAAAAAGATCACAATCCAGCCACTAACCGAATTATGCTCTTCCAACATTTCAAATACTGAATGTAATGTCATTTTGTATGCGTTCTCTCTTTCGTATTATAAAAAAAAATAAAAGGGTAGAGAAATCTACCCTTATATTGCCTTAAGAAGCGCTATATCCGTTAGTTGTAATATTAGCCAATTCTGTTGTAGAATATGCTGTGTCAAATACTCTAACCTCATTATAAACACCATTATAACGAGTAGCACCTTCCTGCGAACCAACTGTAATAGTCGACAACGATGCAGATAAGAAAGCGCTCAAATTTGAGCTTGACATTGATGTGCCGTTGACATAAATACCATTTTTAGAATAAGCAATTCTAAGCAAGTTGTTATCATTAGTGATTGTATTGTTGGTTGTTGATAACGAACTAGAACCAGCCGCACAACCAATAGTAGTTGTAGAACCACTCATTGGATAGTACATATGGCAGTGAGTACCGCTCCAACTTCCAATATTGTTACCAAATGATACGATGTTCTCGGTGTTTCCTGCAATTTGATCTGTTGTTAATTCAACATACAATGTCTTGCTTGTAGACCAATCACCCTCGTAAATAGTTGTCTTTGTTGAACCGTCGGATACGATGTTCTTAGCAACTAGAGTAGTGTCTGCTACGATACCAGTTACAGTAACTGTACAAGTTGCGGTCATTGAACCACAGGTTGCAGTAATAGTTGCGGTACCATTATCCAGAGCCACAATCGTTCCATTAACACATTTAATAGAAGTATTATCACTTGTCCAAGTAATATCATCTGTTGTATCAAAAGGAGTTACAGTAACACTCAAAGTTACATTATCATCAGCACTTGTAACAGTTGCAGTTTGACGATCAAGAGTGATTCCAGTACATGAAAGAGTTCCGACATCAAATGGGAATTTCTTTTCAAGACCAGAAGCATTTACAGTAATACTACGATGACCTGCAGTAGAACCTGAGTAAGTAAAACTTACAGAAGAGGCGGTTGTAGTTGTGCTCCAAATCTTTGGATAATAACCAAGCAGTGTTAATGTAGTACCTGTGATAGTAATATCATCAGAAATTAATGTATCACCATTATAACTTCCAGCGGTTATATAGAATTGAGTCGCACTATCGCTAGTACCTAACTGAACTTTTGCATCTCCGCTTGCGTCAACCTCAACATCAGAAAGAGGTGAAGGTGATGAATTTAATTCGCTAGGCTCTGTTCCAGAAGGTATCTCAATAACAGTTATATCTGCTGTTGCAGTTTGCGAACCACAAGTTGCAGTGATTGTGGCAGTGCCTGCAGTTAAGCCCATAATTCTATACTCGTCATTTACTTGAACGACCTTAGCGCAAGAGTCACTACTTGAGCTGAATGATAACTGGCTTGCGGCGGATGTTGGAGTAACGGTAACAGTTAATGGAGAACCATAACCTACAGCAATTTGCGACAATGTAGAAGCGATAGAAAGCGCCGTACAAACTACCGCATTAGTTGCAATAGCAGTAATAACAATATCTCCATTAATATTTCTAATATTAAGTGCCGAATTATTAATTAATACTGAGCTTGTAACATCCACACCATTCATAGTGACAGTGACAGATTGTAATGTGTATCCTGAATCGGCGGTGATTGTACCAGTGTATGTACCACCATACATCACTGTGCTTGTTAAATTGTCAATACTACAATATGTTCCATTAAATGTAACAGTGTGTGAAATTGATGAAACATCAACTGTAACTGTACAAGTTGCTGAATAGCTACCGCAAGTAGCTTTAATTGTAGCTGTACCAGAAGAAATAGGCGTTACTAAACCATTTTTAGAAACCTTTGCAACGCTTGTATTATCACTAGACCAAACAATAGCGTTCGTTGTATTACTTGGAGTCACTGTTGCGGTTATCTGTTGAGCCGCTGCAGAATTAATTGATATTTCAGTCTTGTCAAGAGTAATACCAGTACAAGCAACTACCTCTCCGCCGTAAGTATAAATTGTAGCATTTTCAGCATCTATAAATTCTTCTGTTGTTTCCTCAGCTAATACTGTTTCATCACCTTTTGTGATTTTAACTGAGTTAGTAACAATACCATCTGCAGTTGCGGTGAGTATTAAATCACCTTCTGTTGTATCAGGTTTGACTACACATAAAGCTTTTCCACTAAATGCCTTACGGACATTACTTGAAAGAGGAGCACTTACATCAGTTGGATCACCATTGTCTGCACCAAGAATTTTACCGCCCTCAACAGAAAATGTAATCTCATTTGCGGCAGTTGGTACGAATACGCCGTTTGCATCAAGCATATCTATTTCAACAAATACCAAATCTGTACTATCCTTGTTAACTGTGGTTTTGTCTGGTATCATCTTGAACTGAGTCGCAGTGCCTTGAGATGTATAGATTACATCTTGTGCAACAAGTGTTCCCGCACCATTATAAGCATTGGCAACTAAAGTACCCTGTGTATATGTAACAGTAGTAGAGAACATCAAGTCAGTCTTTGAAGTAAGAGTAGATACCAACGTATTATTCAGATATAATTTAACTGTTGGACAGTTAGAGTAAATATTTACTGTTCTTGAAGAAGAGCTTAAATCATCACTCTCATCCCAATGTGGTAAAATGTGAACCATCGGAGTAGTTGTCCATTGACTCTGATATAAATAATAAGAATCTTTTGGGAAACCGCAAAGGTCAACAATACCGAAATAGCTTGAGCGTGAAGGATATGAATTATAATATGGAGTAGGTTCTCCAATATAATCAAATCCCGTCCAGACGAAGAAGCCTGCGCAATTTGAGAAACTTGTGTAATTCTGCAATCCCGCATGATGAGTACAACCCCATGATGCAGAATAAGTATCATAAGAAGTGCAAGTGTATGCAGAAGAATCTGTATTATATACTCCTCTTGTTTCAAAAGCTGAAGTTGTCTCAGAACCCCACTTTGGTTTACTCAAAGATGAGAAAGCTGTTGTGTATGATGACATATTATAGTTAATACCCAAAACATCCAACTCATCAGCCATAGCAGTAGCAAGTGTCGAAGTAGGCGAATCCTCACCCATTGTAACAGGACGAGCTTCTTTATCCAGTGCTCTAATTGCAGTCTTGGTTCTCTGCACTATTGATACGCATTGTGCGGAAGTCCAGCTAGTTGAAGTTCTTGCAATCTCGTTACCAACAGACCACATAATCAGAGAAGGGCAGTTTCTATCTCTCTCTACAACATATGTTACTACTGGCTCAAGATATGTATCAAGATAACGAGCAAAATCATATGTTTCTTTGGCTTGGAAAGCATCCCAAAACTCTTCGATAACAAGAATACCTGCTTCGTCACAAGCATCAAGAAATTCTGTTGATGCGGGATTGTGAGTAATTCTAATTGCGTTTACACCAAATGATTTCAGTATTCTTATTTGTCTTTCATAACCCGACTTATTAGAGATACCGCCTAAACAACCTAAGTCGTGGTGTTGGCAAACACCCCTTAAGAACACCTTATTACCATTTAGATAAAATCCTTCAGTAGTGAAAGAATACCATCTATATCCAAATTTAACTTGCTTACTATATTTCTTACTATTACTATCTTCAACAACCAATCTTGCATAATACAAATTAGGCTGATAAATACCGAACAGCTTAGGGGCATTAACTTGAACAGTAATACTGCTTGAAGCAGTTCCGTTTGCGATAAATGTAGAAGAATTTGTTCCAACAACATTTCCACTACCATCCAAAATTTCCGCCTTTAATGTTACAGTTTGAGATTTTGGTGAATTGATTGTGTAATATACTACAGTATCAACATTAGAAGAATACTGTGTAGATATATTAGGTGTTACAACATCTATACCAGAAAGAGCTACACTTGCAGTTTTTGCGGTAATAACAGCTACATTTCTGAAGATACCAGAACCTGAGTACCAACGTGAGCTAGGCTGATGATTCATTACTGCAACCGCCAAAGTGTTTTCACCATCTTGAATATAGTTAGTAATATCAAAATAAAAAGGATTGTATCCAAATTTATTTAAACCAACTTTTTGTCCATTAACATATACATCTGATTCCATATATACGCCATCAAAATAAAGGAATATTGGACAATCGCTTGAATCACGAGATACTGTAAAAGTAGTTCTGTACCAAGCATCTCCGCCATCAAGATATCCACCTTCATAACCACACTGTGCGCTACTATTAAAATCCTTATGAATACTCCAATCATGTGGAACAACAACAGAATCCCAAGACGAAGCATCATAATCAGTTGCCGCAACAGCGGTATCAAATGTTCCTGTTGAATCAGTTCTTAATAAATTAAACTTCCAATTTGTTAACAATTCTGAGCTTTGAGCTGCATAAACTTTATTATTATTGGCATTAATAAGTTCAAGTGCTTGAACAACCAATTCCATAATATAGTCATCTGTTAACTTATCCATTCTGTCTTTATAATCATTTGTAAAATCATTTGTCGAGAGATCTTTACCCTCTTCTTTATCGACTTTATTAACAATATCTGTAGCCTGCAAAGCGGTATCAGCTTTTTTACCTTGCTCTGCTGTAGCATAAGCATCGTCCAGAACGTCAGATTTTAGGTTTTTTAATTGAGTTAAAAGATAACTTCTATCTATAACCTTAATAGGTTGTTCTGTATCCATATATTTATCTCCTATGCATTATATTCTGTTGAAAAATCAATATTACTATCTTCAAAAGTAATACCGCTAGCAACGACTTCTGCACATTTCTCATCAACATAACCCACAACAGTTGTTGCCTTAGTTCCATTTGGAAGAGTTCCAACTAGATCTTCAAGGGTATCAACTTCACCCTGAGTTGCATCTACAAGCTCTTTTGCGTATGCTGTAACGGTTGTTGCGGTAGCTCCCTCTGGAATAGTACCAACCAAAGTTTGAAGATTTTTAATAGCAGTATTCATAGCGGTAGTATCTTCTGGGTGAGCCGCAATCCAGTCAGAAATCTCTTTTAATGTATCGAAATCCGCTGGCGCATTAGCAACGATTTTGGCTACAGCTTCTGCGGCGGTGTATGCAACAGAACCTGTTGTTGTTGCATCACTATTTAAAACAGCAATAGCATTTGAAACAGTTGTTAAATCTGTGACAGTACCATATTTCTTTGAAAGAATTACAGACTCGAAATTTTTTAATTGGGTTAACAGATATTCCTTACTAATAGCTTTATTTGTAGTAGCCATGATTTTTAATCCTCCTTAAAGTCATTATTAAAATCTATATTAACGTCTTCAAAAGCAATTGAAGCATCAATATTTGCAACTTTGTTATTTACATAAGTTTCGGTAGCAAAACTGCTATCATTTGTTAGGTCGCTTGTTTTAGTTGGTACTTTAATTAATTCAGCGATTTTTTGATAATCTTCATCTGTCAGAGAAGCTTTTAATTGCGCTTTTTGCTCATCTGTTAGATCATCAAAAGTTAAAGCATCACCCTTTGCACCTTTAAGAGATTCGAGCCATTCTTGTTCAGTTCCCACAAAACCATTTTGTAATGCAATATAATACGCAGATTTTCCTTGTAATTTACTGAGTTGGTCTTCGGTGAACATATCATAAGTAAAAGCTTTACCCTCATCACCTTTTGCGCCTTGAGGGCCTACTTCGCCCTGAATACCACGATTAATTATTAAATCTTGTGTTTGTTCAGAACCATCAGTGTTTATCCAACTAAAAGTTACAATAGAATTACCATCTGAATCTGTACTAGTGTTTTTAATAGTACAAGGCGCACCTTTAACCGCACCCAAACCGCCCGCAACATCATCGACATATTTCTTCGCCATCGCGAGAGTTATTAAATCAATTGCCATTATACTTCCACCCAACCTTTACTAAACAATGTGTATGTTTTGACATTGCCATCATTACAACAAAGACAAGTAGAACCCAAAGGGGCGAAATGTGGGAAATCCGAAAAAGAACCGCTTGCCTTTTTAGTCATTGTGGGCAAATCGTCTAATTCTGCGATTGTGTCAACAACGAAATTGCAAGTTGGAAGATTAGGCTTTCCAAAATATTCGTTACAAACAATTGCCATTTTTATTCCTCCTTAATAAAAATAGTAGCATTTAAATGCTACCACAGTTTTTATACTTCAAATAAATTTCAATATTTTCCTGTATTAAATCTAACAAGTTCTTCATTTTTACTCCACTTCAATCCATTCTCCCGCCATATAAACATAGCGAGCGCCATCTTTAACATAATAAGCATTGTCAATAAGTTCAACACCCTCTGTATACCAAATAGGATTATCAGAAGTGCCAACTGGAATAGCCTGTTCTACATAGGTCTTAGTTAAAACAGTTTCGCCAAGTTTTTCTACAATCCAATTAAAACCGAGCTTATCTGATTGAATTGTTTCTGTAGTAAAACCACCAAGCTTCTTAACTTTGTCAAGAATTTCTTGATCTTCGCCCGAAACTACAACAGAAGTATATTGTCCATCTCTAAGATAGAAGTGGGCGGTATAAGTGTCATCATAATTTGACACAACTTGAATTGAGTCTAATGAATAATTTGTCATATGGATTGTTTCCACATCATCCTCTATGACAGAAAAATCTGAAAGATTTTCCGCTGTAAACAAATCCCAAGTTTGAGTTATTGCATCTTTTGAAGTATATTGCTTTGTAAAATTAGCAGGAATATCAATAGAGTCAATAATAACTTCAGTTTTGTCTTTAAGAATTAATTTTACCATGTATTACATCCTTTCTCAGAAATCATTGGTTTACATAACCAATCTGTAATAAATAATTCATTATATAGTTTTGCAGTATTAAAAATTGTACGATTACTATTGAAATTTTTGGCATAAGCTCGCCAACTCTGCCAAGAACACTGTACGTCCTGATATTCAATTTTGTTATCATCTAATAATTGTTTTAATTTTTTCAACTTTCTTCTTGTTCTAGTGATTGATTTGGAATTTATTTTCTTGACAACTTTACCTGTTTTTGTTAAATAAAATTTAACTTTTAACCAGGTAAACCCATGTGAAAGCTTGATAATATGTGTCTTCTTTTCGTTAATTGTAATATCTAATTCTTTACATAAGATTTTAATTTTCTTAAGACACTCTTTTAAATATTCTTTTGATGAACTAATTAAATAACCATCGTCATTATATCTGCCGTATCCTTGTATACAAAGTTTTTCTTTGACCAAATGGTCTATTTTATTCGCAGAAGATAAAGCCAATATTTGTGATACTTGACTACCTAATCCGAGTCCAACATCTCCAAAAGCATCTATGAATTGATAACAAAGGTTTTTAATTTTCTTATCTGAAAAATTTTTATTAACAATATTCTTAATTAATTCGTGCGAGATATTATCATAAAATTTTTTAAAATCAAAAATTAAAATATAACCTTCATTCCCATATTTGCGATAATGTTTTTGAAGGTGCATTGTCAATCTATTTATTGCAAATGTATATCCTTTGTCTTGCATACAAGCGCCGTTGTCATAAATAAAAGAACGTTTCAACATTGGAACTAACGCATTATCACATAAACATCTTTGCACTACTCGTTCATTTATTGTTACACTACAGATATGCCTCAGTTTACCTCTTTCCATTATATCAAACTCATAAAACCCCTCTGGTTTGTATTTATTCTCATGCAGATTTTTATAAGTTTTATAAATTTCATAAGGAGCTTGAATTATATATTTTTGTACACTTGCTTTCCAAGAAACTCCTTTTCTACAAATTTGATATGCTTGATATAAATTTTCATAAGAAAACACCTTGTCAAAATTATCACAATATGAATATTTATTGCTTTTCTTTTTAATCCGTCTATCTTTTCGGCGCTGATATCTTAGTTCTTTGCGTTCATCACTTGTCATATAAATTCCTTTCATATAAATTAAATAGTGTATAAATATTTGATAGTTTACATTATTTACATAAAGTTACTGGGCATGAAATAGAAGATAACTACCAACTTCTACCATGCAAGAAGCGTCCGCCCAAACTTATCACTATTTTTATTTACCTATAAATAGGAGGGTTAAATTCTCCTTCTTTTCTTTCTGTTTAGATTTCTTTCTCCATAGAGATTTACTTTGTCAAGCAGAAAAGAATCCGAGAGCAACATCGTAAGAATTGTTCGCGTTGTTGTTATTATTGTTGTTGCCATTCGAATTGACATAGTAGAAGTTGTTGCTGTTGTTGCCATGACGCAACCACCAATTCGAGGAAATTTACAGAATGTAACCCATAATTATTAACTTTCTATGTTTTTATATCTTGTTTTATCAGATTTTAAAATACCATCAATCAATTTTATTTCATCAAAAATATATTTATCCCATTCTTCCATATGTTTAGCATCAATACCAAACATTTCTTGTGCGATTTCTAATTGTGAAATTAAATTATATAATTTCGCTCTAGCTTTCAAGAAATAGTCTCTACGCATTTGAACTTCGTACAAATTTATTGGATAAATTGAATTTCCACATTTTACATTATTGTAAATTTGTACTGATAATTGTACTATTGGTTGCGCTAAAAAGAATGTATATCTTTTAGGAAACCTCGTACATTGTTTAATTGTATAAATTTGTAATTGACGAGCATTATATAAAAATTCCATTTTAGATTCTCCCCGTTCATTTTTTAATACTGCCATAATTAATACTCTTTCTATTTAATTGAATAATCCGTCACACAAAGGTGACGGATTTGTGAGATTTGTTACAGATTAGAAGCAGAAGCCGAGAGCAACACCGCAAGAATAGTACGCGAAGTTGGTATCATAGTTGCCGCCACTCGAACCGACAAAGTAGAAGTAGTAGCTGTAGTAGCCATGACGCAACCACCAATCCGAGGCTGAACTTGAATTCCACTTATATTTCCGTCTTGATGAATCATTTGAAAACAATGTTTTGTATAAACCACCAAACACCTCATAATAATCAGGTATCCAAACGTCATCTGTAGAAGTCATGGAAATACTACTTTTTGAAGTATTACTATATCCATATTGAGTCTTAGTTACTTCGGTAATCGCATTTCTAACAGTTTCTGGAATAAGTGGTTTGATAGTATTCTTTAAATAGCTACGCATTTCTGACTTTTCCCAACCGCCAACACAGCCAGTTCCTTCTTTGTAAGTTTGAGTATAGGCGGTAATTGCGGTAGTGTGTGGATTGGTAACTTCAAACGCAGTGTCAAAACTATAATCCTCGCCAAATATTTCAGTAAAATCAGCCGAGAATGTATATGTAAATGTTCTGCAATAATTTCGGAAACTACCTGTTGTAGATTCTAACGGATTGCTACTAGGTGCTTTAGTCTGGGTAACACTAATTGTACTTTCTGCTTTTGTATTTGCGGTACAAGTTAAACTAGCTATAGAGGAACTTGTTACCCCATCTACAGACCACGTACTTTGATATGCTATGCCATCACCGCCAGTAGAAACTGTTCTGGTGATAGTACAATCAACCAACGGAGTAAAAGCTAATTTAAATTCTTGAGTATCTTTTAAAGCCAGGTTTCTTGATTGAATTACTATTTTGTTTGTTGAAGGAGTTACAATAAACGCCTCAGTATCATCTGTCCAAGTAAAATTATATATATATGATAATGATGGATTCATTCTGTGCGAAGTAGTTAATAACTCCTTACTAATCCATGACAACTTAGCATTACCGCTACCATCAGCAAGAATATCTTTGTCTTTTCCCGCAATCTGCATATTGACAGTGCCTTCTGTACCAAGATCCAATGCTTTATACATTCCAACCGAATACTTAGTTTTATATGTACCATCATTACAAGCAGCAATAATGTCCTCCCAACTATCCTCAATTTCGCAAACATTGAGAGGCGAACCAAATACCGCATAGCAAGTAGTATTACCCGTAATGTTACTAGGACTCGGATTCCAACCCTCAAAAGGATAGTCTGTGGCATCACCTTGCGAACTAACAGGAGTTGAACCCGTATAACTTGCCGAACTACCATAGGCTACATTTGTAACTGTCTGCAAGGTGACATTAGAACCGCTTGATGAATTAACAAAGTAGACAGTATAAGTTCTAATTGTAGAAGTATATGCGGCATATACATTTCTATCTGCAACAACCTCTGTTAGCGCATTACTTTGTGCCGAACCACCCGAAGTTCTACTCCAACCAGCAAAAGTATAATTGTATTGAGCAGTAGAACTCCTTGAAGGAGTCGAACCACTATAAACCGCATTTGCTCCATTTTTACAACTAGCAGTATAAAGTAATGTCTTTCCATCCCATGTATAGAAATAACAGTAACTAACGATATTATCATACGTAACGTCAATACTTGGATATTTACTTTGAATTTCTGCCAACTGTGCGCCTGTCAAATCGGGAATATGAATTGTTCCGCTAATTTGAGCATCATCTAATGTATTACCATTTTCGTCCAAACCACGCATAGTATCGAGCCAAGTAAAGAAAGCTTGAGCGTCTTCAATGCTATCAAAATTGTGATAAAATCCAATTAATCTAATACGAGCATTTTCTGCAATATTTCCACCCTCTTTGAAACTCAATAACATATTTGCCAAATAAGCACGAGCATCATCTGTGGCATCAGTAGAAGATAATGAGTTTTCAAGACGAAGAGTAGACAGTGTTAAATTAGTCGTATCACCAACAAAAGTCATATCTTCCAATTTAGGCTGATTAATAACGGTTAGGTTGGTTAGAGTCACTGGAAGATAAAGCTTCTTCATAATACCACCCTGTGGTAAATTAATACCTGTTACCTGTGTACCGCTAAAATAAACTTCCTCAAGATTGCTACAACCCGACAAATCGACTGTTTGTGTAAGATTTCCACAGTTTCTAACATCTATTGTACGAAGGAGTTTATTGTTACCAAGATATAACTCTTTCAAATTAGGATTGCTATAGCCATCTGTATTATCGCCTAATTTTAAATCTTGCAATCTAGTCGCCTTAGAAAAGTCAGCATAACCAACTTTTAATCCAGACAAATCGCCCACGCTTTTTAGCTGAGATGAACTGTAAATATAACATTCAGTATCATTAAATGTGTCAAGAGGACAAGCAAGAGTATAAGAATTACCTCTATTAGCACGAGCCTGAACTGTATAAGAACCATATTTTACAGTTGCATAAATATCAGCATAAGGAGTAACAGTGATATCATCTTTTGCATATGCTCTAATCATAATAAAGTCAGATAGGGCATCACCAGCATTATACTTAGAGTCTATATATCTGAAACGATTATATAACCACCATTTTCTTTGTTCGGCTTTTGAACCTTGTAACATTGCCAAATAAGCTGAGTTGCCCTTTTCTACGAGTGGGGCAAGATATTTAAACCATGCATCTTCATTAAAGATTGCTTCTGACCACTTATTTTGGTGGGTCTCAAACATTTGCTCAACCGCATCATATGACAAACCACCACTTGAACGAAGTGTCTGATACATAGAAGCTAACTCATCTTGATAACAAGCACGAATATTTTTATACAGAACAGATTCCTGTCCGTTAAATACCATAGCTCCGTCAACTGTATCTATATCTTCAAGAGAGTAATCAAATACCAATGCACCTTCGTTGTTGATACCAATGGCGGTATCAAAGTCGTAGGGGAGAATAGTCCATTTACCATCTTGGTTAAATATTGTAGGAAAGGCATTTTTCGCTCTACTATCTACCATAAGGAATAATTCGGTAAAAAGATAATTAAATAAAATACCTTGCAAATCAACCATAAATGTAAGTTGAGCTTTAAATTTAGCCAATCGGTACTCAGCAGTATCTGCCGAATAGAAATTTGTACCATCAAATGTTATTGAAGCACTAAAAGTTTCGCCTGTTGCCGCCTCTGTATCTGTTGATACTATCCACTCAGCCAACTCTTTTAATTTAGTTGGGTCTTCGTTGCCGTCTGGATAACGACCTTCAAAGTCATTTAACCAATCCGTACCTTCAAAATCTGCGGACTTCCAGTTAACTCTTGATGAAGTATTATTTAAAATTTCCCAAGACTCATCACCCTCAGAAAAGCCATATACTTCCTCTGTGCCTTTATCATTGTTAAAATTATATTTTCCCATGAAAGTTACATCTGTTCCATTGTCCCAGAATAAAACAATAGGAAAACCATCAATGCCTTGACGAATACGAGAATCTTTCTTTTGTGGGGGTGTCTGATAAGGACAAATGTCGTTATACAGTCTAACCAACTCTACGTTGTTACAACCTTCAGACGAAGCAACGTCTGCTTTGAATGTAAAAGTCGAAGTAGGGATTGAATCAGAACGCATAGCATAAGTTTTAGAAGTGGTACCATCTGAATAAGTAAAACCGCCCTTAAACTTCAGCTTGTAATTCTTTCGTTCATATCCTGCAGAAGAAGTACCTTGTACATCTGCTTGACAATTTTCAAATTCAAAATCAGTTGTTTCTTCAGACGGGTCAACGTAGTATCCTTTTATAGTCTTCTTATCACCTTTGTACTGTGGCAATTCGTCAGCCTGAAGAACTATATAAGGAAGGTCGTTTGGCAAGTTTGAAATAACAATAGAACCATAATCGTCAAAAATATCATTATGATTATAACGATAAAGCAAATCTTCAATATTTTGAGTGTCTGCAATCCAATTATCTAATATTTGCTGTCTAGTCAAATTGTTTTCATAAATTCGTATACAATAAAGGTTGCATACACAATCATTATTACCAATGGTAATATTAACAGGTGTCTGTTGTGCAAAATCATCATCAGTAGGATATTGTACAACTCCCGACATAACACCATTTATATAACAATAGATAAGCCTATTTTCAGAACGCTTTTCAACAACAAAAGAGATACGAACGTGCTCATCTTCTTTATATTGTGTTGTGATAGAAGATTGTTCTGATTTAATAGTTGCCTTTTGAGCGGTCAACTGTATACCACGATCTCCCGACATACAATTAAGGATTACCGCATCATAATCCATAATCTCTGAGGTAGAAAATTCTATCTCTATAGTTTTACCAGTTGTTCTAAAGTCGCTCTTGAATGGCTGAACTGGTATTGTAAGTCTAGCATCACCAGCCACACGAAGTGCGGTAATATTATCACTATCTAATTTCCAACCGTCTGAACTGAAATTGAAGTCAGTAAATTCTGCGGCAATATCATTATATTTCCACTCCGCAGGATTTTCTTCGTTATTACTTCTGCCGTAAGATGTTAAATATAAACTGAGCGAATCGGTTTCGGCTTCAACGTCTAAGTCTACTTCTGTCGCATTGAATGTCCAAGATTTAGATGTTGTACCATAGTCAGTAGTAACTTCAATTTTCAAAGTGTTTTCGCCAACAGTAACAACTCGATATGTCCAAGTCTGAGTGCTTCTATCAACTGTTTGAGTTGACACCAAAGTACCATTGGCATACAACTTAACCTCTGTATTCATGTTAGCAGGGTTGTAAACTTTATAAGTAACAGGAAGAGAGGTGTATTGCGCTGTTTCAGCAATAGTATAATTACTTGAAATAATAGGAAGCATATTACCCGACTCAACACAAGTTATCTCATAATACAACTTATTAGAAGAAAGGTCGTTTCCGTCTATAGTACAAGTAAAATAGACCTTTAATGTGTGATTTCCATGCGCCTGTGCAGGAATAACATAAGTCTGTTGTCTTCCCGACACACTAACAGTAGCTGAAGCAATCTCATTATCATCTAATACAAAGTGTACAGTTTTAGCAACACTACCAACAGGGGTATAAGGAAAAGTAATTGCGCTAGTGTAAACCAAAGATGAATCAAATGTAGAAGAGATAGAAATAGCAACAACTGTAACTGTAAAATTAAGTGTTTTTGCATTTCCATATGCATCTGAAATTATAAGCTTAACAGTATTAGAACCTGTTGATAAATAATCCTTAATATCAACAGACACATCACCTTGCTTAATATTTTGTGTGGTTTTGATTGTTCCATTGATACGCACTTTAAGCATACCATCGCCAGTTGACAAATCATTTTCCAAAGAAGTCCAAGTGGCTTTAAGAATACAAGATTGTCCTTGTGCTAATGAAGTGGCTAACCAACCCGTGGTATTTGTTGCAGTAAGAATGGCATTGTTGGAACTTCCACCGCCACTACCAGAGCCACCTCCGCCACCCGAAGCAGGAACTCCAGTGTCTTCGTCATCAATAAACCAATTACCATTATCTCCAATATAAGGAGTAGAACCAGAAGTACCCTGAAGACTTGCAAGCCACTCGTCAAGAGTGCCTACATAACCTTCTTCAACGGCAAGTTCATAAGCTGACAAACCAGTAATTCCTAATTCGGTAATGGTTCCGTGATCACTACACCAACGAACCATTTGACCGCCATCAGAATCTACACTAATACCATATACAACGTTATCAGAAGTAGGAGTAACCTTCCAATAAATAGAAGCTGAATCTGTTTTTGAAACGTATTCAAAATCGCCAAATTTACTTGTTTCTAACTCATTTAACTCTTGTGTTACGGCATTAATATCGTCAGCACCAAAATCATTACCAACTTGAGAATAAACAGTTACATCTTTAAACGAAACTGTTCCATCATCATTAGTAGTCATCTGATATTTTCGGCTTTCATTGGTGTCTAAATCGACAACATTATTTTTATAATCTGTTTTTAAATCTGCCATAAATATACCTTTTCATTAATTATAATCTAAAGCTTAATGTCTGAATTAATCCAGGAACGATTTCGCCAAGACTATTACGATAATTATCTACATACGATGTTATTTTATTATTTTCAATTATTACTTGCTGATACTTTTCATCTTCAATCTGAACCCAAGTGTCTGAGTCAGAAACATAATAAACAGTACCATCTGTTGTTACAAATTCATTTGTGTCTTTCTTAATCATACGACCTTCATCGTCATACTGATAATAAAAATAAGACTCTAATTTTGGCGAAGGTACATTATCAGGATCTCCGTCGTTAAGAAAATATTCATCTTGCTCATAAATATATTCGTTATCTTCAGTTAAAACACCACGGTCAAAATACCAATGTTTTGTACCGTCTTTATAATAATCGTCGGCAAGATAAACCAATGCCAAACTATGGTCTGGTTCTTGAGAAAGCAATACCTTGGTTAAACTATCAAAATATAAATAATATTTATTAGTAGTTCCTTCATAATATGAATATGCTTTCCATGGTTCGTAATTATGGTCTTTATAATAAGTCAGCGGTGTCTGACGTAAAAAGGTTGTTATATAATAATAACCACCCTCAGTACCATCTTCCATTGGATATGCTTTATCTCCATAAGGGTCAAGATAATATATATTACCTTCGTCATCTGTGAATTGAACAACATCCCATTCAAATTGGTACGCACCTATCCATGAGGGCAAATCAACCTTGGCATTTATATTATCTGCCGTATAAATACGATTATTAAAAGTAACAGAACCATCTGTATTTTTAGTAGGTGTTTCTTTCTCGTCAGAGAATTTAGGAAGATAAGCTGAGTCGTTTGTCTGAGCTGTGCTTGTCACCCAGTTACCATTTGCATCTAATGCCAAACCTCTGCGATTTTTTAAATATTCGCCAATAGCATGACACTGATTGCCAAATCTATTAAACAACCAAGAACCAAAGTGGGGTGGTTGCTTAATTCCTGTGATAGAAAGATTTTCATCAAGATATTTACTTGCATCAGAATATTTTTTAGCTATAACCAATTTTTCATAAGCTTTGTGAATATCTACCGAACCTAAATCACAACCATTGAAAAATAATCTATCATCGTATTCTTGAGGAAAATTAGATTCTTCCCAACTCATATATCAGCTGTGGAAATCCAAATGCTATCTTGAACATCTACGTTTACAGGAATAGCATCTGTAAAATATGTTGATTGTTTGGTTGCTGTGGCGAAATACTCCAAGGCCATTATTTCCTCACTAATAGCATTGATTGTTTTCTCATCTACATAGTAATCTTTTAAAACATCATAGTTACTTTCAACAACCATAGCCGCTCTTGTATAATTGCCAGCAGCCTGCAATTCTTTTATTTGATTTACCAAATATATAACATCATCAGTCGCTCTGCTTAAATTTTTAAAAGTAGGCGGGTCATATATCTGTTCGGGCAATTTAGAATATTCATAAATAACTGCCATAAAACTCTCCTTATACTCCGTCAACTACATAATAAACGGTTCCATTGCACTTTTCTTCATCTGATAGTGCATCATATTGAGCCTGAGTAAGAGTGATACTTCCACCGCCATTAAGAATTTCTTCATAAGATTGCAAACTCTTACCATTATCAAACTCAACATCTGAAGCGGAAGTCCAAAAAGATTTTCTTACCCAAATATCTTTCAATACGTCTTTTAGAACTCTATATTTATGCCCTTTCTCAATAACTTCACTTGCCATAAATTTCTCCTTATAATCTAAAAAGAAGAGTAGCGAACTACTCTTCAGTTTCTATATATGTATTATAATATGCCATTAATTGAAGACTGGTTGTGCCACCCTCCAAATCGTGACTTACATTTTTTATTATATATTCTTTTGCCACCTTAGAATTTGATGGTTTGTAACTGATTTTAATATTAACATCAATCCAAGGTATTAGTTTGGTAACAATGGTAATATTATCTGTCAATCTATTATTTCGCCAATTTTCTTGTCGAGCTGTTTCGACAGCGGTAGACTGTGAAGTAATATCATCATTTTGATAATACTCTGGAATAATACCAAGTTTTTGAATTGTAAACGGACTGTCCGCAATGGTTGTCATATGTACATTATCACAGTTGTATACCAACTCAAAAAATCTCTTAGAATAACGTTTACAAGTTTCATTCCATGTAGTATCTGTATAATCTTCGCCCACAGTGCCATCGGTCAAAACGTCCATAGCATATATCTGATATTCGCCCTCATAATATGCTTTCATTTCATTTTCTTTAGTAGAGGTGTTATATGTTTTCTTTATTTTAAAAACGTAAGTGTGACCTGCTTTTAAAACACCAGCACGAAGTCCAACTTCATAATTTTCATCATAAATAGGCACATTACCAAGGCTATTAATATTAATATAAGGGTTAAGTTGATTTGTTGTAGCTACTTTAATTGCCACTTGATCGCCATTGCAATATTCATCAACATAAGCTGTGTTGGTCACATAATAAACATTACCACTATAATTTGATGTAATGTCACAATAAAAATCAGGCTCCAAAGCTTGCCCCCAAACGACTTCCACATTTTTTACCTCAGTAAAATCTAATGATAAATCTTCTGAAATTAAAATAGTCTGTATATATTCGTTTTCAAGCAAACAAACTTCTTCCGTTCCGTCAGGTATCATATTACAACAGAAAGTATTATATATATCAAAATACGCTTCATAGTCCTCATACAAATCTCTAAGAGCGGTAATTACATCTAAGACGGTTGTTTCTCCTTCAAACTCTTGGTCGGAAGGAATGTCATCCCAATATGGATTAGTCTGACGATACTGTAAGTAGTCCACATTCTTAGAGTAAAACGGCATACCTTTTCGTTCACCTAGATAATCTATATTGTAATCAGAAACATATCCCAATTGAGATACAGCATTAACCATAGCATCACGAATTTTATTATGCTCCACTATACTTGCCACAGTATATCTTGTATCCATAGCAAGTGTGCTTGAAACTTCTAGTTGAATATTATTTTTTTGTGTAGTAGTTCCATTTGGATATATATAATTTCTAATTGTGTTTAAATAGTTTTCTATCTGAGAAGAAGATAATGATTTATAATTTTTAATCAAATTCCAAGCAGCATCTTTGACTGTCTGGGAACCTTGGGTTATCTTAGTTGTATAATCATCAAATCCAAGACACCAATTATAAACATCACTTTCTGAACTGACCGAAGCGTAAACACTAGCATATTCGCACCAAAGAGAAGAGAAGTAAGTTTGATAAGCTGGGTAGCTATATGTTAAATAAGTCAAAGTACCATTACGACTACCATCTAATTTTGCCATCCAATCTGACAAACTTAAAGATAAGGTGTTTGTACTTGCATCATAGCTACTGTCGGCGCTCATAATAACATACACACCTTGAGGATACCAAACTATTTCATTAGTTCTTTGTTGGACGATACCAATGTATAATTTAATATTTCGGTTCAGCCAGATTAATCCGCTTTCATCAACCAAAGTGCCAATTTTCTCTTGTGGGATTAATTCCAAAGTGGCGGTTCTACGAACATCACTTTCGGCATCAACACTAACGCTTGCCGAAATAACACCACATTCAACTGTTGATAAATAACCCATGTTTCCATCATAAACATCTATTTTTACTTTAATGTCTATGACACGTTGTTTAGATATTAAAAGGTCGTTATTCGTAAAATCGTATTTCATATAACAACCTCCTAATCATTCCAATATTCTTCAGTTACACTCTCGTCAATTAACCCTGCGTTCCACAACACTTCTTCATCTTCACAGTCACCAATTTCGTCACAAGTAAAGCTAATCTCTCGAAGTTCGCTCATATTTGATTCATAAGCTGAGTCACTTACACCACTTTCAATATAAACCAACCAAATATTTCCATTCTCATCTTTAAGAAGTTTTGGATGATTATTATGAAGCCAATCTTTAAAGGCTTTGTTGTAAATTGTCATCTGAATTGGGTCAGTAAACAATAGTTCACAATTATCTTCAACTGTTGGTAAGAATATACCCGTTACACTGATTGTGTCATAATAATACAGACCATTTCGTACAAGTGTTGGATATTTTTCGTTAAGAGTAGTAATAAATGTTGTTGCTGTGTTTGTTGTAATATCAACACTACCATTTATAATAGGTGTATGATAAATAGCTTCACTGTCTACAAGAAGCAATTCTTTGATTGAAACAGGAGTATAATCATAAATCACAGAGGTATCGTCTGGGTCAATTGTTCTTGCCGTACTATAATTACCTTCAATACCATTCAAAATAGGCACAGCGGCATAAATATAATTTGCATTTTTAGCGGTCACATCTTGACCCGCAATCTGCAATTGGTCATTGATACTTTCGCCAGTGGTTGGGTCAAGCTCTCGAACATAAAGAGTTATCCACTTAGAATTTTCTTGTTGTCTGCGTTTTATTACAACTTGAGTTACTGTGTCAAAAGTAAAGTCTACGTTTCCACCATTGATATTTACATCATACTTTGAATGGAGTACAGTGTCGAAATCCCAAGTGCTTGGAATATCCTCATACATATTTGTTGTGGTATCATAAGACGCATACAAATCATCAAAATAACCATTTTTAATTTGTATTTCAACCGCATTACCAAAGTTAGTAGGAAAAGGTGCAAGAGATAGTTCGTCTGCTCCTAAAAAAGAATTAAGAAATATCATTTGAAACTACCTCCTCATCACCCTTTATAAGCTCATCTTCTCTAGTTGCCGAAATTTGATATACATTATTTATCCTCTTTACATAAACAATATAATTTATATCATCTGCATAAACACACTCTTCCGAATACAACATTAAAGAAGTGTTTGTGCCATTAGGTATAACTAATTTAAATCTGAACTTATCATCACCCAAATCTAATCTGAAAATATTAAATGTTAAATTTGTACCATTACAAGAAAAAACTGTGCCGTCAAAATTTTTGACTTTAAAACCAACAACAAAATTATCTTTAAGATTAAGATTGTAAGTTAATTTCTGTTGGCTCAAATCTATATATCCGCCCGAAATTGTATAATCATCTGCGTCCTCTTCGGGTTCTACGACAGAGAAGTTAGTGGAATAATTAACCAATCCTGTTTTGCTATTTACAGATGTATACATCAAAGAGTAAGAAGATGGGTTAACATAGTTAACAAAAATATTTATATAACCAGTATCTACTGTTAGATTTTTGTCGGTTAATCCGACACATCTTAGATAGTAACTAGTACGATTTTCAAAGTTTTTATATGTATACTGTATTGGCTGACTATAAGCCGTAGTGGATTTATATATCAAATCATAAGAAGCATCATATAGGTAAAAAGTATATTCAGCGATACCTTGATAAGTACCCTCTTCATCTGCTTCGCTATTTAGAGTTACAGGAGCTAAAAGCATGGCTGAAGAAATAGTTTGTCCGTCGGTCAAATTATCAAACACAAGTGAGGGTGTAGCCAAACACCAAAAATATGTTTTATCAGAAACGCTACTGTATGTACCATCTGAATTTATACAAGTTAATTCTGCACAATATTTTATACCCGCCGTTAAAGTATTCGCAGGAATTATTATACGAAATATTCTTGAATAATCCGTTGTAATAGTTGTGATAGCGGTAGCAATATCACTTGCTTTATATATTGTCAGCTGTGTTTTGACACTCGAATCACCAGCATACAAAAATGTAACGGCTTTGGCATTTACTGGATCAAAGTTGCTTATATTTTTAATCGTTGGTTTTGCCATTTATTCCCTCCTTTCTAAATAATAAAAATTAACGCCCATTACGCAACCCTTCAATAAAGGCTGATGTTACAGTTTTTCCGCTCGGTATACGCACCCATACTCCAGTGCCGACCGATGGAGAACAATTAATACCATCTGTAACCCACGTATTTTGTCCGTTTATTAAAACCTTATATTTCTTATCTCGAACTTCAGTTACAACAGTCGCAACGTCCGTACCGAGATTTAATTTGGCTAGACGTTTCTCAATCATAACGTCTATTGCATTTATGATTTCTTGTTGTATATTCATTATTTGTCCTTAAATAAAAATAGAAGAGTGCGGAGTCGAACCACACCCTTCTAATAAAACTATCGTTTCATACTTTGCTGATAAGCATTAAGCGCAAGGCCGCTAAATGCGTTTTGCAAAGCATTTGGTAAATTCTTAGCGACCTCTGCTTCGGTAACACCAGGACAATTAACAATAATATTACCAAAGGTAACTTGCTGTGTGTCATTATTATTGCTCTGTGTTCTTGGTGTTACTTCAGCACTAATTTGTGCCAATGATTTGCTAATATCTTTTAATCCAACATTGATACTATTAGTATTAACAAGCATAGCAGATACATCTGAAAACATTTTAAACTTCTCAGAGTCAGCTTCTGCAAGCGGTGTAATAGTAGCACCAGTGCCAGTTGAGTAAGCATTACCTTTAAGTAATTGTTCTGTTTGGTCACCATCATAAATAACAGTGCCTTTTGGCAAATTTTGTAAAGTTGGCTCGGTTGTTACTTGCCAATGACCATCTGGAGTAACAATCATTTCAGCTTGACCATATTCAGAAGTTAAAGCTTGTTGTGTCGTTTTCAAACCACTAGAACCTGTCGCACAAGCGATACCGCTTGTGGTTGGAGTGGTGATGCTATAACCTCTGGAATTTATTTTTTGACGAAGCGCATCAGCTTCGGCTTCTTTTTGCATTGCTGCCAAATTACCTAATCTAGCTTCGGTATTTGCTTTAATTGCACTCGTGCTTTTGGCATAACCACCTACTTCATTATTAAGAGATGAAGTAAGAGCGCTCAGACTACTTTGAACGTCAGGAACAACACTTGAGGTATTAGATATAGAATTGTTCATACCATCTACCGCGTCAGAAGCTTCACTAGATGCTCCAGTCACACTTGTAGAGGTGCCAAATTGTTTAGTTCCAGAATTATTATTTTCACTATGAAGCGTTTTATAATCACTAAAAGGGTTGCCTGTAAGTTTTTTACCATCTAATGTTGTCCCAATATACCCCGTACTACTCCAGCCAATCGCCTTGCCACCACTACTACTTCCGCCATCACCAACTAAGCTATCAGTAAATCTTGTGAATGAATTTGTTGCACCTGCAACCGCATTTTGAGTACCCGAACTAGAAGATTGAGCCGCCGCCAATTCTTTTTGTGCCGCAGTCACAGCCGCTTCAGCCGCCATCTCATTAGCTAAAGCCATTTGATTTTGGGCATCAACATAAGTATTTTTGAAATTTTCAATAGGTGTGGTATCAAGCGCAAGAACTTGATTTTGCCAATTGTCACCCAATATCTGATTTGCCATAGCAATATCTTGTGCGTCTTGCCAAGCATTAGCTATTTCATCCCATTTATCTTTATAATCATTAAGGGCATCTATTTGCTTATCAATGGCATCTGTCTGCAAATCAAGAGCATCATTAAGTTCGTCGATTTCATCATCAAGCTTGTCGATTTCATCATCAAGTGCATCTATCTCATCATCAAGAGCATCTATCTGGTCGTCCAATGCATCAATAGCATCTTCAATAGCATCAACCTTTTTCTCGTATGTTATATCATCAAGATTATCTTGAGCATCACGAATAGAAGAAGCGTCTGATCTATAGACCATTTGGCCGTTGTTATAAATCAGGCGAGTCCTCTGGGTTTGTGCTTTTTCTAAATCATACAAAGCTTTTTGCAATTCTATCGCATCTTCTCGTGCTTGATTTGCGTCTTCTAAAGCTTCTTTTTGGTCTTCAAGTGCCTCTTTTTGTTTATCTATATCATCTTGTTGGTCTTCAAGTAATTTCTTGCTATTCTCAAGCGCCTTTTGTTGCTTTTCAAGCGCCTTTACTTGCGCATCATTAGCATCTTCTAA
Organism: uncultured Bacteroides sp.; assembly: GCA_964398075.1. GTDB lineage: Bacteria > Bacteroidota > Bacteroidia > Bacteroidales > Paludibacteraceae > Colicola. Next base: position 75,639 of record CAYNMA010000001.1, read on the forward strand.
AGCGTCTTTTTGCTTTTCAAGTGCCTTGACTTTGTCATCAATAACCTTGTCAACAGCACTAATAACCTTATCATAATTATCAATTTCTGATTGATAAGTGTCTGCTAAACCTTCATAATACTTTTCTTCAGAAATCAATCCCTTATTATGATAGTCTTCAAGCAAAGCAAGTCGCTTATCAAGATAATCACTATAAGTAATTAACTGTGCATCGAGTTGTTTTTCGAGTACAGTTGTTTCGGCATCAAGAAGATTTTCATATGCGTCTTCAATTTCATCAGCCTTATCTTTGGCATCAGAAGAAGTATCATCTGCTGTCTTTTTAACCTTTGCGCCCAAATTACCAACCCTTTGAGCCATCTGATCAAGACCCTCTGACTTATTAGAGTTCATAATATTATTTTGATACTCTAAATAGTGATTTAATTGTTTTTGACTCTTAATTTCTTTTTCGTAAGCTTTGCCAGTTTTAAGATTAACCAAACTAACAGTTTTTGATTCGCCATCTGAAAGGTCAACATTACTCAGTGCTTGATAGTTCGCTCTAGCAGAATAGTATTTACCCCAAGCTGTACCCGCAATGCCTAAAGCTTGAATTACATTTGCCAATTCTTGTATATCGCTCGCAGAAGTAAAGCCAGAAGATGCCATAAGTTTTTGTATATAATAAATATACATTGCATCTGCCGCCTCTTGTGTGACTTCTGGAACTTGCGCCATAGTTTCAATATCTTCCCAAGTAGCATCTGCTAAACTTATAGCTTTGTCAGTTGCTCCGTCCAAAGAATTGTATGCTTGAGTGTATGTATTGGCGGCACTGATATACGCATTAACCATTTCGGTGGCATTTTGTATACCATTTTGCTTGAGCATATTTGCTGTGGCTTGTTTGTTGGTGTTGTCCAAATCATCAAGTACGCCATTTGCGTATACCCAAGTGGTTGCAAGATTATTGAACGCTTGTTGACACTTAGATATGTTACTAGGCGAATCTGCTACTGTTTGAAGAAAATCTTCATAAGGTTGACCTAAGTTGCCGAATGCAGCATAGAAATCACCACTAGTATCTGCAATAGAAGAGTAGTCAAACTCACCACCATCTTGTACGTCTTCGTATATATCACCAAGCGAACTAAGTCCGTCCATTTTAGTGGTAATATCTGAGAGTGAGTCAGATAGTTTCTCCGTACCTTTTTGGGCAATTTTATATGCATTTACAAGTTTCTTTGCCCAACCATCATCTGAGGCGGCATCTTGCATATCTTGCATAGCAATTTGTACTCCACCAAACAGACCTGCAAAATGAGTAAGATATGAAATCATTTCAGCTTCATCGCCAACGCCTGAAATTAAACCCCATCCACCATTTTCTCTGTTGGCATCTAATTGCAAAAGTAAATCAGTATCAATTTTGCCGTTTTTAGTAGATTGTTCTACCAAATTGTTGATATAATCATGTACAGTATTAAAATCTAAAAGCTGGGCATTTTTGCCGTTTTCATCTACTAAAATTGGGGTAAATGAGATTGGCAAGCTTTCATCTCCAAATTCATCCCAACTACCAAATACAGTATCAATACTACCTATCTCAGGATCATAATCCCAACTAGCGAGAGCATCTGCATATTGTTTCTTAAGTTCCCTTGTCCAAGTTATGATTTCTCGTTTATCCATATCAACATTGCCAAATTGACTCTGTTTTAAGATATAATTTCCCTGTTCGTCATAAACTTTTTCATAAAGACCAGGAACTTCTTCACTCCAATCTTTGGCCTTCTGTCTTTCTTCGTCCAAAACTTCTTGGGCAGCGTCTATCATTTCGTTGCGATAACTTCCTGCAACTTTACTAATGCTAACTTCGGCATCTTTTGCCCACTCTTGAAAATCGTCCGAAGTGAGAGTGTCTATTTGACCAACGGTTAAATCGTCTGCAAGGTCGCCATTTTCGCCAAGCATTTCTTTTAGCGCATTGTAATTAGTTTCGTCTGGCACGAGATTAAGAGATACGAGCAAATCATAACCGCCATTATCCCAGTCTAGTCCGAGTGTTTCAAATACAGTTTTTGCCTTTTCTTGGAGAGTAGAATCTATGTCACCAAACTGCACGTCAGAGAGGTCTAAGTTAGTGAGGTCTGTCCAAGCTTGCTGAAGGTTTTTGTCAGAGAATTGGTCGATTAACCATTGGGTAATATTTCCTACATCACTTTCTCCGCTTTTCGCTTTTAACATTTCCCACGTTTCATTAGAAAGCGAAGATACAAGTTTATCAATATTGCCACGGACATCATCATCTAACTTCCAATAACTCTCGTTGGCTAATATTTGATTAGTGATATATCCATCTTTAAATTCGGAGAAGCGAGAGGCTAAATCAGCTTCAAGAATATCAATGGTATTATCAATCATTATTCCGAATGATTCATCATCAGCGTTTTTAATTGTTTTTATATTTTCACCAGTGACCGATTTAACATAATACTCAAGCTCTTGTCGCCGTAATTTATCACCAGCTTCATATCCTTTCTTAAGCTCATCAAGAGCGTCCTGATAAGACATTCCTTGATCTTCACGACCCAATTTAACATCTTTTCCAGTACTGAAATTATTATAATTTTGTTCAGACTCAGTTGTTAGAAGATGATTTTCATCATCTCTTTCCGCAAGCTGGGTTTTTGCGGCCTTTAAAGCAACTTCTTTATACTTTTTACTCAAATTATCAATTTGTTCGCCCACAAAACCAATAGCTTCGCCTTGCTCATTGTAATAATAATTGAGGTCGGGCATTATCTCGGCAACTTGCGACATTATGTCTTTGTACTCTTCATACTTAGCAGTAGTAAGAGATACGTTTTCGCCTACAGAATTAACACCTTTGGACAATTCTTGATAGCGCTTATTAAGGTCACTTATAGTTGAGAGATTTTCCGAAGTTTCTTTTTTGAGTGTCTTAACGGAGTCTGCCAATTTCTCGGCACCTTCGGCGGCTTCTTCAGTAGAAATAGTAGCTTTGTCGTAAGCATAAGAAAGACCTTTTATAATTAAAATTAACCCCGCAATATAAGTAATCGGATTTGTAGCAAGCATTACTAGCATTTCGCTGGTTGTTGCAGCTATTGCCGCTGAAAGATTTTCCCAAGTTAAACTTTCAGTCAAATTTTGGAAGGCCTGTTTAATCGAAGCTGAGGTAGCGGCTTTTGAAGCGACTATTCTAGCTGTGGTAGCGGAGGTATTTCCTGTTTCTGCTTCTGTCTCCGTCACAACTCCATTAGCTTCTAAAAGTGCGGCATTTGCATTAGCATCTCTAGCCTCTTGTTCGGTTATTTTTGCAGTGGTATTAGAATTTGAAACAACGGTATTTCCTGCTTCTGCTTCAGTCTCCGTTACAACTCCATTAGCTTCTAAAAGTGCGGCATTTGCATCAGCATCTCTAGCTTCTTGTTCAGTTGTTTTTGCAGTAGTATTTTGTACAGTTTCATTAGTATTTTCCGCAAGAGCCGCATTTTCTGCTAATAATTCACGAGCCGCAGTACCTGCATAACTTTTGTCGGTTTTATATCCAGCTAGTTCAATGTCACTTAAATTATTTGCTTTAAACTTATTCTTTTCGACATCCACTAAGTCACCCGACAGTTCTCGTAAGGTTTTATCATAAGCCTCTAAACCAGCGGTAGCAGCAGATACTCCATCGGTATTTAATACGTTTGTTTTTAAAGAAGTTTTTATAGAATCTACAACAGTACCAATTCCCAGACCAGCAATAGTAGTACCAAGCAATCCAATTTTTCCAACAACTTTATCTATTAAACTTATAATAACAGTTCCTAAGTCTACAATATCTTTGATCGCATTAGAGTCGATAATATCAGTGAATAATTTATTCAACTGGTTAGTAAATTTGGTAATCTTTTTTTCAATAGAATCCAAAGAATTTTCAAGAGCCTCAGCACCTGCACCTACTGAATTATTCATAGCGTCGTCATAAGCACTCTCAAGAATATCTCCGTTACTAAGAATTGCGGCAACCGCAGAGCCTCTTGTTTTACCAGCCAAATCTTCCAAAAGAGCAGATTGATTTGCATCAGATAATTCATCCCACACATCTGAAATATCTTTTAATATTTCATAAGTAGACTTATAGGCGTTGGTAGTTTCGTCAATAATAGAAATTCCTTTTGGATTATCTTGAGTTTTCGTAAGAGATTTAATTTCTGCATTCAGTTTTGAAGCGTCTTCAATTAAACCGTCTGTATCTTCGCCTAATGCTTCCAATTCGGAGGCAGATGTGCCTCTAATACGCATCGCTACAACTTTAAGTGCGTTAGAAATTTGATCTGCATCTTGCAGTGTACTGTTTCCTGCTATTTCCAAAGCTTCAGCTTGTTCAAATGAGTTTCCTGCGGCAACAAGCGCGGCAGAGGAGTTTTCAAGCGAGGTCGCCAATTCTTCTGAGGTGATCGCATAATTGTTACCAAGATAAATGAATTGGTCTACAGCAGAACTTATATTACTTACATCTAATTCATCATATGCCTGCAAAGCAGAAGTAAGCGCTTCTGTAGCTACGTCTACCTCCATCAAACCACCAGTCGAAAGAGTAGAGGCTTGTTGTGCAAGACTCATTGATTCTTCGATAGTGTATCCCAATCTTCGCCAATCAGTAATAGAGCCAACAACATCGGCGGTAGTAGCGCCAAGACTGTTTGCAATTTTAAATGCTTGCGCCGAAACATTACTTAATTCTTCCGAGGTTGCATTTGATACAACTTTTAATTCAGTTAAAGCCGAATCCAATTCCTCGACTGCTTGAACTGCCATTTGTGCATATCTTATCCAATCATTAAAAGAAAAATACATGGCCAAGGTTTGAGCGGTCTGTTGAGTTGCAGCGGATTTTAATTTATCAAAGAAAGATAAAGTTTTTTTTCCAGAAGCCTCGACTAAAACATTTAATTTATTATATTCTGTTGCGAGATTATTTACCGTTTCTTCGCTATAATCTCCTTGTTTATTTATGGCAACTAATTTATCATAATAATCCTGCGCACTTTGCAAAATAGAAGATGGAAGTGCTGTATAACTTAAAACTTGTTGTGTTTTAGCTTGCAATTTTAATAAAGCTTGAGGGTTTCCTGTTTTATTACTCTTAGACTTGCTTCCGTCTTTTAAGTCAGATACCGATTTTGTTGTATCTGCTACATTTTTCTCAGTGAATAACTTGTCCCGTATTAAAGAATTAATATTACTAATAGTTTCTTTTATTTGATTTTGAAAAGAAGTGATATACTTAGAAGAATTTTTATCAATATTTTCAGCTATAGTTAATTGCTTTTTTAATTCCGCCTCATATTTTTTAGTTTGGTTGTTTTCTTTTACTATATCATTAACTTGATTTTTAAAATACAGAAGATATAAATCAACCATATCCAATTCAGTGTTATCGTTGGCATTTGTTATCAAATTATTGAGGTCATGAGAGGCTTCTGTTAAACCAACATCATCAGGATTAGAAATATAATTTTTGCTATTAAAATCTGTATAACTTTGAATAATTTTTAATAAATTTTCTTTAGTTTGCAGTCTTCTTTTTTCTAATGCTTCAGATTCTTTTGCTGATTTATTCGAAGCTGCGTCCAATATATTTTGTTGTCTTTTGGCGGTAGTTAATTGCTCAACTATGTCTAATTCGTTTTTTAGAATATTAAAAACTTCTGTAATCTCTTTTTTTTCTGAGCGAGCTAAAGAAAGCGCTGTTTGTAGATCTTCTATTGCTTTTGTCAAATTAGAATCTGTGCCATTTCCGCCATTATTAACACTTAAAGCAGTCGTAATCTTATTATTAGCTTTTTTTTCTAAATCAGATAACTGTTTCTGAGTAACAGTAGACGTTTGTTGTTTTTTTGAAGACTGTTTATTTAATGCATTTTGTCTTTGTAAAGCCTCGTTTTGATGGTTGATAATTTCTAAAAGTTCTTTAGCTTCATTTATCTTTGCTTCTTGATAGTCATATGCTTTGGTAGCAAAATTTTCATCATTTATTTCATCATATAATGAATTTAAATCTTTTATTTTTTTTTCTAAGTCTGCATAATCTTCGCTATTTATATTACCTTGTTGTTGCGCTGTAGATAAAATGCTAGGTGTAGATTTAATAGATGAAAACATCTGTTTTTTTAAATTATTAAAATTAACAGCAGATGCTTGTTTTTCTTTTGAAGATTGCTTATTTAAATTTTGCGCTTCTTTTATTGCGGTGGCGAAAGATTGAATTTGTTTCTTTACAATCTCCAAACCAGACAAAGAATTTCCATTTAAAATCCCATTTTTTAAATTAGAATAAATATCTGAAATTGAAGTTTGCTTGAACTCTCCACCCAATATATAATCATCTGAAAGATACCCATCTGAACCAATCGAAGAATAAGAGGTTTTAATTCTATCAAGAGAACTCTCTAAATTTTCTGCAAGTTTATTACGTTTTTCCTCTTGAGCTGTGATTTGTTTTTCCTCTTTAAAAGCCGAAGCAATAGAGGCATTTTGAATTGCATATTTTTCATTTTGTTGTTCGAGAATTTTTAATAATTCTTGGGCTTCGGAAATATGTTTTTCACCTTCCCCATCTGAAAAATCAAAATCAGATTTTGAAAGATATTTGCCATATATACTAGCTAGTTTATCTGCGTTGTTTCTATCTTGCAACAATTCTTTGCTAGATACAAATCCCTGTTCATTAGCTACATCTAATAATTTATAAGCTTTTTGTAACGTATTGCTAATATTACTTTTTAAATTATTAAAATTAGCCTCATTAAAACCTTCTTCATCTTCTTCATGAAGACGGACAATTTTTCCTTTTTTCTTACGGTTGGTATTTTGTCCCTTTGAAGGTTTTGCTTGTTCTCGGGTTACTTCATTAGCTTTCTCTTGAGCAGTTGCTTGTTCTCGGGTTACTTCATTAGCTTTCTCTTGAGCAGTTGCTTGTTCTCG
>CAYNMA010000001.1:82722-122144 GCA_964398075.1 uncultured Bacteroides sp.
GGTTACTTCATTAGCTACAGATTTTCCTGTTGGCTCTGAATCAAATTTGCCAGCTTTATAATCTCTTGCCGCTTGTTTTTTGATTCTTTCTTTTTCGGCACCAATTTTATTTTCAAGATTAGTAATTTCTTCCATTAAATCTAAAACAGTATTAATAACACCTGCAACACTTTTAGAATTCGGATTCTTCCATTTTCTTCTTCCATCGTTGTCCAAATTAGACCATTCAGAAAAACCATTTACCAATTCCGAACCATACTCATAATAATCTTTTTCAAATTCATTTAAATTTAATAATTCTTGTTGAATGCTCTTATCTAAAGAGTTGAAATATTCGTAATATTGAATAGCGGCACCAACTTTTTTTGTTTGGCTCATATGATAAAAATTTTCCGCGTCTTCACCTTTGGAGTTTATACCCTTTTGAAGATATTCGAACTCTAAATCTCTATATTTTTCAAATTTTTCTTTAGCTGACTCTGAATTAAAATTACCATTTTTTTTAGCAATCTCGATACCCCTAATAACATGATTGCTGTATGATTGTTCCTTTAAATAAGCTTCTTCTTCTTTGTACAAAGCTAATCTTTGCTCCATATATGCAAGCTTTTTCTTTTCAAAATCTACAGAAGTATCCTCATCTGAAATAACTTCATTTTCAGCCTTTTCAATCGCTTGAGCCTGGGCATTATAAATATTTATTAAATCTACAGCCTTTTGATCTATTAAAGATTCTTGCGAGTTGTTATTTTCATAACTACTCCATCGTTTTTCAATATTGCGTTTAATGTTATTTTTATTAAATACCTTTTCATTAGAATTATATCTTTCTTGAATTTCATTATATAAATTTTCTTTTATATTTCTTAAATTATGATAATCATCTGTTGTAAATTGATATTCCCCAAGCAACTTTTCAATTTGATTAAACTCTTCAATCATTTCAAAAAGACTTTCTAGCTGTTTCGTTGTGCCAGTTAAAAAATCCGCCCCTAATTTTGACTTATTGTCATATCCATCGAGCAATTTACGAATTGCATCTGTTAAATTTTGATATTCTGTAGAAAAAGATAAATTGTCTTCAATGTCCCCTTTTGTATAATTATCTAAATCCTTAGATATCTTTTTTTTTCTGCCTTTTACTCCAGATATTTTAGGTTGTTCATAAACGTGTTCTGTCCAATTTCCCAAATCTTTGATTTTAATATCTGGCGCAATTGTTTTTAATTCGTTAATGAGATTAACAAGATTTTTAAAGCTGTCAACATTAAATCCTTGATTTTTATTTTTAAAAGTGTTATAAATTTCAGCTAAACCAGATTCAAGTTTAGAAACATCGCCACCAATAGCTTCGTACATATTTCCCCAAGCTTGAATATCGTTTTTGTTCGAAACCTCTGCAGCTTGTTTTAATTGATTTAAAATCGTATCTTTATCCAAAGAGTAATAACTTAATAAAGAGGTTTTGTTTTTGGTTACTTTTTTATTTAATTTATAAATTTGCTCCAAAAGCTCTTTAGCCTTTTCAACATCTTTTATGCCTGTAGTTTTTAAAGCAATATCAATCTCTGCTTTTTGAACACTTTTTTTGTTTTTTGTTTTAGAATTTGTTTTACCAGGAAACGAAAGACTAGATAGTGCGTTTAAAATATCTTGTTCCATTTTTTTGGTGTTTTCATTTTCGTCTGGGGTAAATTTATAATCTTTTGACATATTTTATCATTCGCCTCCGTAATAATCTTTTTTTAAGTCTGAAATCATCTTTACAATATTTTTTAAATTTTTTTGACAAAAGAAATCATAATTATTCTGAAATTTTTTATTTAACTTATCAAATTCTTCATCAATATTATTTTCAATTTTTTCTCTAATACTCATATTGTCTTTTGAAGCTTTTTTTAACCAATAATCACCCGTTATAAACTTTGCACCATAGGGTGAAGTTGGATCGGGAACGCCTCTCCTTACCCATGGGGTTCCAGGATGAGGATGATTATATCCCGCAATGTCTCCACCATGCCAGCCACCAACATTAGAAACAGATTGGTCGGATGGATTTATACCATACATATATTTCAATAAATAATCCGCTTTATATCCGTGAGCCTCTTCGACTGAAGAAAAATCATAATCAACGTTAAATGTTTTATTTTTTTTATCCATATGAATTCGACAAACATCTTTAAATGATTTTTTTCTACGATACTTAGTTTTATAAGAGTAGTAATCATTTACTGCTTTTTTCGCAATTTTTATACTTGATTTGTATAATTGCTTTAAATACTCCGTACATCGGTCATCCAAAAATTTATCTTTTTTATTCAAATAATTAACAAAAGCTGTTCTTATCAATAATATTCTTTTATTAAACTGTTTTTCTGTCATTTCAATTTCTCCCATCTATACTAAATAATAAAAAAATAGGAGAGTGCCTACGCACTCTCCAAATTGCAAGGAGAAATATCTCCGTTAAATTACTTTTACCTCTTGCGCACTAACCTCGTACACAATATGTTCTTTGTTATCTTTATTGTAATACCGACTCTGAAACCGCCCACACACCTTTAACTCGGTGCCAATTTCAGCCTTATCTACAGTTCTTGCCATATTACCCCAAAAGATAACTGGGATATAATCATTATGACTTTTATCCCGATTAACCGCCAAGATGATATCTAATATAACTCGCCCACTAGGTGTTTTGCGCAGACACGATTTCTTACACAAATAACCGTCCAACAATACACTATTACTATCAACTACACCTTTAGTGTCGAGTATATCAACACTCTCTGCATACACGCCCACAACCAAATGGCGGTTAATATTATGAGTGCGCAAATCGCCTTTGACATATACATATTCACCCTTAATGTTGCATATATCTACAACACAATCAGAGCAAATAATTTTTATTGCGTCAACAACCCCACTTGTCCTCGCCACACCAATTATCAGTTCATAAAAATCCTCATTGTAAGCAGTGTGAGAGTATTCAAACTCTGACAATGCCACTCCCGATATTTCTACACAATTTTTCATAACTCCTCCAATTATCTCAACATTTCTCCTTGCAAGATAATTATAAAGTCATTAAAATAATGTGTTATAAACTATTAGTTTAATACCAAAGAGGAAAATAAAACTGTGAATGATGTGTCCAAGACAATTGGGGTAAACATAAATCGCATCCGAATTGCACGTCATTTAACACTAAAACAATTATCTGTTAAACTCAGTGAACTCGGTTGCGACATTACCCCACAACAGCTATCGGCCATTGAAAATGGCAAAACACGTCCTTACGCAGATCAAGTAGTATATCTCGCATCTGCATTAGAGTGTTCATTTGGTAACATAATGAGCAGACCAGAAATAATGGATAAAAACGATGCCGTATATTACACCATTACTTCTGCACCCGAAGATGTTAAGGAAACTTTATTTTATATTTTGTCCGATTGGACGGGCAATAGTACCGCACTATGGAAATTTGTCGGATTATATGCCGCTTTGCCGCAAAGACTTAGAAGCATGATTTCGGGCATGGGAATAGCTATATATAATTTTGCCAAATATTCCAATCAACTTAATAGCGATTCTCCGCCCGTTGATATAACTTACATAACAAAAGAGTATAATAAATTAGACAAATAATTATGCATAATACGTCTGTGTCCAACTCCAATATGCTGTAAATCCATAGCTTTGGCCTGCGCCAATATTGTGACTTCGACCTTCAGTATCCCAATGGAATTGGAAGTAAGTACATTGTCTTGATTGCTCGTCTGTTAAAGTTAAACTTGTTCCAGAAGCACTAGCTATTACGCCGCCACTTGAATTGTAAGCCTTAACCCACGTATCTTTTGTTGGGCCAGGCCATTGGTTTCCTGTTGTGCTAAAACTAAAGCTGAGAGATTTAGAATAAGCATATGAACCAGTTGTAATCGTACCAGAAGAATGAGCGTAGAAGTCAGTACCGCTATATGCATCTGTCTTACCACCAGAACTACTTGAATCGCTTCCTGTTGCAGTTCTTGTAACAAAGTATCTAACATATCTACTTGTACTAGCTTGATTACCTGCATTATCAGTAGCGGTAGCAGTAACTGTTGTAGTATAACCACTTCCAAGAGATATTGTAGCAGACCAACTATTACCATTAACGGATGCTCTAACACCATTTACATATACGCTTGCAACACCACTATTTGCATCGGACACTGTACCCGTAACAGTATAAGAACTTCCAAATGTAAAGGTTGGAGAGCCTGATGAAGTAGAAGATGGAGAAGAAATAGATATGCTTGGTGCGGTTGTTTCATACTGTGTATAAACATAGGCAGTAGTTGAATTGCCCGCATTATCAGTAGCCACAATAGTATGAGTCTGATCGCCCCAAGACAATGTGACAGTTCTTGACCATGAACCACTACTCGTGCTAACAACAGTTCCATCTACAGTAACAGATTTAATTCCACTTTCTGTATCAGAAGCACTACCACTAATTGTAAATGAATTGTTTCTTGTATAGTACCTAGAAGATGTACTTTGATTTATAGTTAAAGTTGGTTTAGTAATATCATATTGCCAGACCATTTTAGAGGTACCGTCTTTTTTAACATATAGCTGTCGAACTTGTTTAGTTTTGGCGGCATCAACATATACCAACTCTCCGCCACTATAAGTTCGGGTTGAGTTATTTTTTTTTACATAAAAAGTGTTCGCCATAAATTACCTCTTATAAAACATCAAGATCAATGGTCAATGCACCATTACTAGAATTATATGTAAAAAGAGAAGATAGTTTTCCATCTAGCTCATCAATGGCACTCTGAGTATCTTCTGCATTAAGAGTAGAAGATGTTTTGTCATATGAAATACTTTTTGCATCACTAGCGGTGCCAGCATATTTGACTTTATTTTTATATATAGCTCCCATAATTAATTCCCTTCTTTATAATAATTTAAAAAAGCTTCAAATTTTTCCAAAGCCTTTTGTTGATTTTTATTTGGTGGTTCGTTTTTAGAAACCACATTTAAGTGCAAGTCGAATAAATGGGCGATTTCTTTACTTGCATTTTTTCGCCCCTGTTCTAATCCATCTCGGTAAGTTTTGGCGGGGCGATATTCGTCTAACTTTTTCTTTCCTTTGCTCTGACTGCCCGTAGTTTTATTCCGAAGCTGATAACCCTTGTTAGCATATTCAAGTATGTAATATTGTTCTTTTGAATCAAGTTCCTCAATCGAACATTCAACAAAATCAACTTTCCAACCATAAGGGTTAGTGTCTGAGTATAACTTATGCGACTTTAATGAAAGGTCTATATGTTGATAACCTAAAAAATGCTCAGAAAGCCTATCAAGAATGTGTCGTGCCTGTCCTATATACGCAAATTTAAAACCGTCTTCATCCTCTCTAGTAAGAATATATATTCCACTGTTATTTGTAAGAGCAGGATTTAATGCGAGCCACTTCTTACGATATTGCGTTTCAATAGCCATTCTTTGTTTATAATTCATACTTACACCATTTGTCATAAACTTCTAATGTGTCATCTTTGATAAAGTAAAAAACTAAACAACGATTACCACTCTTATTTCTACTTACTGTAATATCCACTGGCAATACTCCATTTTCTATGTATGCCATGCCCTGAGAGAGATTAAGTATACGAATAGTGTCAAATACATTATACTTGCGCCCAGTTATTCGACTGTACTTTAAAAATTCATCTTTCATTTTTACTCCTTTTCACTCGTAAAAAAAAGGAAACACGCTATGTTCTTGCGAACAAAAAATGTGTTTCCTTAATTTTAATTTTCGTTCACAATTTTTCTCTTTTTCTTTATTATCTTTAACTGCTGACTTTTCTCCTCAGACTCTTCTTTGTCTTCTGAATAAGATGCAACCTCAACATCAACTGTTGCATATATTTGTTCCAAAAGTGGACGAACATAATTAGTAATAGCAGATAAAGGCGGCACTGACAAAATTGACAGCCTACTTTTAGCCTCAGATGCCGAAATTTCATTTGCCTTATAAGCAGAAACTATATTGTCAATTTGGTTACAGTTTTCTGAGCAATATAAAAATCTCCAAGTTTCAGTAGGATTATGTTTGCCACAATGTGGACAATATTCATACTGTTTACCACACAATAAACAAGTTCTTTGCTTTGCCATTACAACTCCTTTCCGAGCAAATAATTACTCCACTGTTCAGCCATAGCTTTGGCAATACCAGGGAATGTTTTGCTTCTTATTTTTCTTCGTTCTTCGCTTGTTTTAGCAGAAAGTGCATCTGCATACCACTTAGGTTGGCTTTTGCCACTAGCAAAGGTGATAATTTCACCCTTGCCAACTTCATTAGTTTTTACAAGTTTTGGTAAATTTTTAAGCCATAAACAAGTAGACTTTGTAGCTTCGTCACCAAACCAATAAGGTTGAATTATTTGGTCGGGTTTTCTATATAAACTACTCATTACACCAATAGGATTTTCGATTGCAATATGCTCTACATTTGCATTAACAAATTGCATAAAAAATGCCACCGCATCATCTCTATCCTTTGCTCGATTAGGAAACTTCGGATGAGGTCTGCGCTGACTTATTGGTAAATCTTTATCTTCGGGGTGATAATACCATCTTGCACCACTTGATGAGAGATAGGTACAAGGTGGGTGTGCTATTACCAAATCCCACTTACCGTCTATATAGTAAGTAGAACCATTCTCTAAACAGCCCCCCCATCTACAATGGCACTAATTGCATCTTGTTTAAAGTGCCACTCTGGGTGACCGCCCGAACAAGATATTATGTCGCAACTAAATGCATTATGACCTAATTTGCGAAATTCTGAACAAACTCGTTGACTTTCTTCGCAAGCTATAAGAACGTTTAATCTTTTCATAAATTTATCCTTTTAATCAAAAAAAAAAGATATGTGGGATGTGACACCCACATATCCTAATAACTACTTAATTATCACAAGAATTACTAATTACAAGTATTCTTTTAAGCAACAGTACCTGTTACTACTTCCTCGTTGCCTGGGAAATAAATATAATACAAAGCCTTTGTTGAAGAGCAATAGTCAATATTTAAATTTCCGTTAAAATCCATCTCTTGACTTTCTCTATCAAGAGAAATTGTAACTGAAGGATCAGCCATAAAACGTGGAAGAACAACATAAGCACTACGCAGTGAATCACTACATGGCTAATTTTGTTTATACAATAGCGCTAATATTGTACAGTTAAAAAATAACTCTTATATTTTCATATAAGGACAGACTATATCTTATTCTAATATAATAATATTAAAACCTAACCACTTCGGATTCGCTTGAACCCTACTCCCCGTCGGGATAGTCGTTGAACCTTACCTTTTGGTCTTGGCTGCTGATTGTCCATTAAAACAAATGTTTAGGATTTAACCATGCATTTATCTATTTAATTTTTTCTACTTTCGTAACATTCACACCTACATCTTTCAAGATGTTATGTTGTAGTTTAAATAGCTTTAGGAGTTTCCAGCAATTCGATTAGTTTAGATTTGCGATTGCAAACCTTACATACATATTTCTATATATGCAGACCTTTTATTCATTAATTGAATAGTTAATCAACGATTGATACAAACAGTGTAAGCTTTACAAGGTCTGGGAATGACTCTGCATCGTTTACAAGCTTGATACCTTCCTCAACATCTCTATCATACTTAATAAGATACTGAATTGGAAGATTGGTTCCACCTGCAGGAAGTGCGATTGTTGCACCCTCACCGTAAGCGTTATCATCACCAGCTGTACCAGTAATAGCGGCTGTAATAGCGCTATCAGTCAGAGCATCATCATTTGCACCGTTACCATACAGACCAATAACCTTAATTGTACCCTTCTTAGCACCTTCAATTGAAACTGTCTTACCAGCCTCTGCTACAACAATCTTTGGCATCTCAATCTTTGCGCCAGAAGAAGCTCTCTCGATTGTAGAACCTGAAGCAGCATTCATAAGCTGTGGATGTAAGAATGCATTTGTTGCATTAAAAGTACCTGTCTTAGAAGTGTAAACTGTACGTACTACATTACCCTTCTTATCAGTAATATCTGTTGACTCTGCAGAAATCTCAATTGAAGCTGTTGAAAGCTGATCAAGAGTGTACAGAAGTTCATTGTCAGAATTCTGAGCTGTACCATAAAGTATCTCATCTACTGAGAAATTACCTAATTGAAAAGACATATTCTTTCCTCCTTAATTTATTCGTTTTGTTATATAACAAAAAAAAACATTAAAGTTTTTAAATGTTCTTCATAAAATTATAATCAGACTCTTTTAAATGACTCGAATCAATCATACCTGAATACATTCCACCTAATAGTGCAGTAGTATTCTCATAAACTTGAATACGTTTTACACTATCGTAAAACTGACATACACCAACATTCTTTAATTCCTCCAAGTTATATTTAAAACCTGGATGATTAACACAAGCTGAAATAATAGATTGGATAGAAGTAGACTCTTCGCCTTTTTCTTTATCTATTGCCTTTTGGCGCTGGTCTTTGGTAATATACCATTGTCGTAAAATTTTATCTGTGGTAATTTTTTCTTCAGGAGTCATATTAAAAACAGCCCTTAAATATTGTGAAATATGAAAATAAACTTCTTCATTTATTTCAATGCCATTCTCGGCATCGTATAAAATGATTTTCTTTTCTTCGCCAATTGTTTTCTGTGATAACTCGAATTTAGACCAATCCAAATCACCAAACATTAAAGCCGAAGCGTTTGCGTTTATTCCGTTTTTCAACATTATAAATAACTCGAAGTCACTGACTTCGTTCCAATCCAATCCCATTTCCCAAAGTGTCAACCTATACGTTGTAGTATTGGTTACAAATATACTTAGGGTGGAATAGAATGGCTTTTCGCCAAACCTAACAACATCACCTATTGTCGGTTGGTTAATTTGAATTTTACCTTCACAATTTTCTAAATCTATAATATAAGGTTCGCCAAAATACATTTGTAATTTGTCGAACTGAATAACAGGGTTACGGCTTTTGGTTTTAGCAACCGCACCACCATTTAATTTGGTTTTAGCCATTACAACTTATTCGACAAACGAGGAGTAATTTCTATATCCCCATTGACATTCCTTATCTTAGATTTCACTAGATTATTATCTGTGATTTGTTGGAAGGTAAGAGTTCTTGTACAATAATCGTTATCCATAGTGCCAGCTGAGTCTGAAACTAACTCTATCTTATTTCCCATATAATTAGTAAAATTAAATTGGTCAATAAGTAATGCCGCCAACATATCGTGACGAGCAACACCAGTTTCTTTATCCAACACCTTATCTTTATAACAAAGTATATGAAAAACAATCTCTAATTCTTTAAAACTAGAATTGCGTTGACTTACAGTTGTGTAGCCGACTTCATAACAAAGAAACACCTTTACGTTGGTAACAGTGGTTGGAATCATATAATAGGGCAGAATATTAACTCCAAAATAATCTTCGGGTTCCGCATCTTCTGACTCCAAATCTTCGTTACCAAGCACATGAACAATAAAACGATTATTTAAAAGTATCTTCTTGATACTTTCTTTAACTTTAATATCATCACAATCTATTGTGTTTTTAAAAGAGAGCAGTGCGGCTCGATCTTCATCAGTCCATTCCATAATTACCCTCCTTACAAGCTAACAATAGCAAACTCAATAGTTGCAACAACGTTATTAACAGAAGTAAATTTTAATACAGCAGATTTATTTATCCACATCATAGATGCTGAATTATCTGCAATCTTAACCTTAGTAGCATTGCTTTCGGTTGTAGTATTAAAAGTTACATATTCGTCTATAGTGTGATTGTTATAAGTATAATCACTTTCTACAGACCAAGTTCCATCTTCGGCATCAATTTCTGTGCCATCATTATAAAATTTAACAGCAAATTTCTTGCCCGAACCGCCAACTTTTACTTCGGCATTATTAGAACAAGTTATCTCAGCATAAATATTAGACTTTTCTTCGGCATCTTCTTCAGAAGGGGTGACAGAGCTATTAAAGTACCCTGCCCACATACCAATTACGTTGCCATTTTCATCTCGTTCAATGTAATCAGTTGAACTATTAAATTCAGTCTGATAAAAGGTAATACCAATAACACCTAAATTATTAACTCGGTTAATCTTAGAAACTTCCCAAGCACGAGGCTCTTTGGCATAATGAATAGTATCTATAATTAAATGTTGATTATAATACAGTAATTCTGTAACACGATTTATAGGCACAATTGCCTTAATTTGATCCTCCGTATGAGTAAACATCTTATCCGTGTACAAGCCAGAGTTGTAGCTATTCTGGCTTCTTAACACGACAGGTACTTCATACTTAATATTGTCACATACATACTGTAAAATATAATCACATCTCAACACTTCAAATGTTGGGAACTGTGGGTCATTTATATTCGCACCACCAACAATGAGCCATCTATTAAACACACCATTGACATTTGGAATATCAATATATAAACCTATCGGAAATTGACAATAGTAACGATTTTTAAAAAATTCGTCATAATAATCTACGTTGCATTTCTGACTAGGCTTTAATTGAATATGATAAGTGATGGCATCTTTATCAAAGGTTTGCGAACTGTTTACTATAAATTTTATATCTATTGGAACTTTATTATCATCATTTGACGAATCTAGCTCTATAAGTTGTTTCTTGTGATTGTCGTGATGATAATCATATAAATAAGCGGTAGTTGCGTGGCTATCGTCGTACCAAGTAGCTTCCATAATTTCAGCTGACTCTTTAAAACGCTGTTGTCCGCAATTATGCACACCGCCATTTAGCTTTTTATATAATTCAAGAGAAGGCATAATTATACCTCCTTGATTTTTAACACTTCATTTCCTGCATCTAATACCAACTTTCGGTAAGTTGCATAATTGAAGTTATCTGAATGATATTCAATCAATGCCGCTTCAAGTAGACTAATTACCCACACTAATTCGGGCGATTCATTCAAAACAGAATTAAGACCGCCAAATTTACGTAGAGTAGTATCAAAAGCTACATTAACATCAACATTTGAATAATCATTACAAGTGCGAGGGTCAACTATTAAAAGCAAGAAATATATTTGCTTACGCATAGACTCTTTTGCCGCACTGATTTGTGTCTGAGAAAAATTACCATACTTGCAGTCCATTATGTTTCCTCCAAGTATGAATTATGAATATAACCTCTCTCCATAATTGCTTTACGCAATTCTTTTTGAGAAGTGTCATATAAACCTTTTAATTCAGACAAATGACTTGCTTGAGAAAACCAATTACCCTCTTTACTAGATGTAATCATTTGATGAGTGAGAGAAGTCTTATTGACTTGTGGTTTTAACCAAGCAACTATCATACCTTTTACAAGAATATCTACTAAGAAATCCGCATCCTCATCTTCAGATACGACTGTCTTAAATTCATAGGTAAGTGTGCGACTTTCATCATCTAATTTGAATGTAGCAAACAATCTACGCACATAAGATGTACTCGTCGCTTTGTATAAATATTCAGCAAGCAAAGTATTTGCATCATCTTCTTCAAGATTAGCGAAATTGTAATCACTTACTGAGCCGAGAAAATTCTCAAATATTGTTTCATAAGAGAGCACCATAATTAGCCCTCCCAATTATTAAAGTTCTTCTACTGCAAAAATAAGCTTTGTGTCGAAAATCTCGTCAATGACCTTAACTTTTGCGATTGAATCAAGCTGACCAGTTTCAACCATAGTTGAAGCAAGTCCAAGGATTGCCTTCTTGGCACCCTCTGGTAAATCCATAATAGCCTTCTTCATCTGAGCAGGAGATAGCTTAAATATCTCTCTAAGGTCTTTTGTAGTATACATTGAAGCATAAATATCTTGAAGCTGAGAGTTCTGAGCAATAAAATCCTCATCCTCCACAATAAACTGTGGTTTAGTAACCGTATTTGCTCTGCGAGCAATCATAGTAACGAGGTCTTGATATTCAATATCTACAATTTCATCATAATCATAGAAAGTATAATCATTCTTCGAACGGTCACCCTGGACGTATAAAACTCCTGTGCAAATAGAACGACAAGGAATAGGGGTAGTCTTTTCAAATACCTTCTTTTCAACTGCGACTTCTGTATCTTCTACAGTAGTCTCTGCTTCAACTGTTTCTACAATTGGTTCAACAATATCTTCAACTGGCTGTGAGATAGACTCTGTTGCCACTTTAGTAGTAGCTTTAGGTGCAGTAGTCTTCTTCTTAGTAGCAGTAGTAGTTTTGCGTGTAGTTGTTGCCATTATATATATTTCTCCTTTTAATCTTAATAAAACACAAAGGAGTGTCGCAATATAGACACCCCTCTGCATTTAAACTAATTTTATTTATATTAGAAATTCCACTCACCAAAATATCTAGTGATAACAGTAGCAACACCAAGTTCACGCTGAACTTCGTATGACTGAAGGTCATTCTTTGTATCGCCAACTTCAGTGATTTCAAGAGTGGACTCACCACCATCAACAAGCTTAATTGGCTTATAGTCAACAAGTGGGAAGATAAGAAGCTTGCTATCATCAACCATCTTCTCGCCTGGCTTATTGTGCTTAAATCTCTGTGGAATCTCAAGAAGCTGAGTTCCTTCATAAGAGCCAAGAATACCAGTTGTAGCAACTGCTTCCTTGATTGACTCTGCTGGGTCATTCCAATCTATTGTAGCAAGAGCATTAAGCTTCTTAAGTGCAGTCTTAGTACCCATAATTACTGCAGGAGCACCATTAACTGCCTCTACATTCTGAATGATTTCATCAAATGAACCCTTAGAGCCTGCAGCAAGAGTACCGTTACCAACAAAACCTGCTGAAACTGGAAGCTTTGCTGAAGCGTTCATAAACTCGCCATAAACTTCCTCTTGGATAGCTTGAGTAAATGCACGACCAACTGCCTCTACGAACTTATTCCAATCATATCTGCCAGTTGTGAACATACGAATATCTGAACCAACTTTGATACCATAAGTAGATGTAGGTACTGAGAAAGATGTACCTTCACCAAGCTTCTGCATAGTACATTTTGTTTAACTAACATTATTTTCCAAATAAAAATTCCAATGATAACCACCACAAGTTTTTCTATTTCCATAGCAAACTTGTAAAATTTTGCAACCCTGTCGGTTGCAAAATTTCCCCGCCTCGGTAGCATTTTCAAAAACTCTATTCAATTCTTGACAATAAACTGGTTTTAAATTTTTTACCGCAGGAACACTTCCTAGTTTTGCCTGACGTATTTTTTCTCTAGCTTCAATGGTATGCGTTTTCCCGTACATACCATTATTTTTGCCGAGTATCTTTGCTTTAATTTCGGGATTCGCCCATTGTTTTAAAGCGTTTTCTCGTTGCAACTCTTTTCTGCCTGCTTTCTTATAAGATTCTTTTAAAGAGTCAGACTGTTTATTCAAACTATACTCAGTCGGAACACCCTCTTTCCCGCCATATTGTAAATTAAAACCATTTTTTGTATCTGTCGTATTATATTTTTTTATATAATTCTTTTCTAATTCATCTAATTGTTCAGACGAACATTCTTGTATTATTTTAAAAATAAAACAATCAGACCCGTATTTATTCCAAGATTCTTGTAAAAGGTCATTATAGTGAGTATTATTTTTCAATGCCCCTTTATGCCTTCTCCATCTATCATAAATATTGTGAGATTGTCCAATATATTTTTGTTTCGTTATAATATTTTCAATATAATAAATACCGCATATTATATCTTTATATTCCATAATTTACCTTTTATTCTTAATTTATTTTAGTTTTGGAAAATAATATATTAGGTCGCTAACCTAGTTGAGTAAAATTACTCCACATACTTTCATATGTGTTCAGACTATATCTTTATCCTTTCGGACACACACCATTTCCATTTGAGGGAATTTCACCCACTCGCTTGAGCCGTACTCCTATTGTTATATTTCTATAACCAAGGGATAGTCGTTGAAGTTTTTCCTATTCGGAACTTACCTGCTGATTGCCCATTATTAAAACACTTAGGATTTAACCTTATGTCATACATACTATTTTTTCTACTTTCGTAACCTTCACGATTAAGCTTGTTTCATCTTTGCGTTGTGGTTAGTATGTCTTTAGGGGTTTCCAGCAATTAAATGTGTATTTTATCACGCAATTTTCATTACGCGGACCCTACTTATGCATATTTTACATGGTCAAGGTCATGATTATTTTTTGCAACACGGGCTACATTGAGGATAATATCACTCTCTGTGAAGAACTCGTTCTTATCACCATCTGTTGTGTTAATTGTTTCAACAAATGCGTTGAAGAACTCGTCTTCCTGCCAACCTGTTATAATAATCTCATCAACAATCTGCTCTACGATTGCAAAGAACTCCTTACCCTTATCTGAGTCAAGTGCACGTCTAATCTGCTTTGGAGAAGATGTCTTAGAAATACCCATTTCCTCAAAAAGGAAGTTACGGATAGTATCATCAGCTTCTCTATTTGAAATACGTCTGTCATCGCTAAAAATCTCAATCTTATGAGCACGATCAAACATTAAATTCTTAATTTCTGTATTCATCAATTACTTTCCTCCTTCCTTATGCTATAACTGGCTTTCCACCAGATACTGTTGTGATTTCCTTATTAACTTCAACTGTTCCGCTAAAACCATCAGCAGAAAGCTCAAACTGGTCATAAGCGCAAAGCTGATGTGCTCTGAACTCTTCATCAGCGGCTACATAGTAATGAGAAGCCTGCTTCATTTCTGTTGTGTATTCAGCCTCAACAACTGGAGCATTGTAAACAAGGAATACCCCCTTAGCCTCTGTTACTTCTACGAGGTAATTACCATTAGCCTCGATATCAACAACCTTTGCCTTGAGAACCACATCGCCATCAGCAGTAGTAGTAGCTGGTGACATTTCGTGCTGGTCAAATGACTTATAACCATCATCAACAACAATTGCGCCGTTCCACAGGTCAACTGTAGCAACGCCGTTAAGAATGTGTGCACCACCATCTGTAGCAAGGAGCTTTGATGGTGAAGCAACTGGATAAGATTCCATCTTAAACTTGAAACTCATCGTTAGTTTCCTCCTTAAAAATTTGCATTAAAAAAGAGAGGTATAAACCTCTCTAAATTACCTTAAATTGTTTTATTATCTAGCAAACAAATTACCATATCTGCTTGGCTTTACGTCTGTGCGTGGAAGCACTTTTGCAGTATGCTTTTTAGGCTCGTTTCCTTCACCCTGAGCAAACTCAAGCTTATGACCTTTTGCATAAGCAAGAAGCATTTCGTCTGCCTTATTTTTTACATCTTCAATACTCATATCAAAATGAGTATCTTCCTTCTTCAACTCAGCAAATTCGGCTGTTTCAGCAATCTGAGCATAATCTTCAGAATTAAGAATCTGCATCTTTTCTGGCTCTGCTTCATACTTAGCAAGCTTCTCAGCGGTTTCTGCGTGAGTATTCTGAAGTTCTGCAAAATCAGCCTTCATCTTTTCAAAAGCATTGATTTCATCTTGAGTCATATAACGAGCAAATGTTTCGACTCTATCTCCAACAAGAGAATAGGTGTCTTTCTTTACAGAGAACGACTGACGGAAATTCTTCTCGCTGAAAAGCGCGTGCATATCCACATACTTCTCATCTTCATAAACCTCTACTGTGTAATAATCACAGTCAGCCTCACCATAAGTTTCATTTACAAGGTTATACATAGCCATTACCTTATCGTTAAGAGAAAGGCTAAATGTCTTAACTTCCTCGCCATTTTTCATAGAAAACTCAACCGAATTATTTGACTTATTCTTGTCATCATCGTCTTCTTCACCCTCACCATTTTCTGGCTCATTAGGCTCATTCTCTGGCTCGTCATCATCTTTGTTCGCAAATGCTTCAGCAAAGGCGGTTTCAAGCTCCTCGTCTGAGAGATTTTCATACTCAAATGTTACATCTTCGGCACTAACTGAATATTGTGCCAAAAGTTCCTCAAACTTATTCACTATAGATACTCCTCCTTCCTCTAAAGTATTCGCAGTATTTTCTGCGTTTATATTGAACATTGAAAGAGTATTATTTAACTTTTCCAACGTATCAATCAATTTATCATTCGATTGTGAATAGCAACTCTTGGTGAAATCTCCTAAAGTAGCCTTTGAACCAGGCATAGCGGGGTTTACCTTTCTGCCATTTTCATCACAACCTAATAATGTGCAACCCGAATAATAAAAATCATCAAGAACCAAAATATGGTCTTCGGCATTATAGCTAAGTTGTCTTATTGACAATTCAACACTAACATCACACTTTTGTTCTCTTTCTAGTATTTCGGTTGCCTTAGAGTATTCTTCCCAAACATATCCGTTTGCAAAAGCATAATCTTTATCATACTCATCATCATGTTCAATGTGAGCTTCCTCAATAATTACACCAATTGGCTGTTCATCATAAACAATATTGCCATCATCATCACAATGATAATTGTGACCATAAAATTGTGGCTCACCATCAACTTCGTGAATATAAGCCAAAAGTGGTCTATATTTAGAAGATGAATTAGCATTTTTCTGCGCTTTTAATTCAATTCGGCTATTGTTAAGATTATCACCTACAAAATTAAGTTGAACTGAAACGGGATATAAACCATCAGTAGAAGATGTTTCTTCTGCGAAGTTCATAGTACCATCAACCTGAACAACTATAGGTTCATCAGTTTCTCTTGAACTAAAAGACATAGATTTGCCATTGGTAGAATAGTAATTATAAAGGTCATTTAATGTCATTAACTTATGCATTATATTTTCCCCTACATACACAAGACATTTGTGTATACTATATTTTTTGGTGCTTCGGAAAATTTAAAAATAGCATCATTCATAAAACAAAATGTGCCACCGTCTTCAGAAACAAGGGTAAATCCTTCTTTTTTCAAAGTTTCTGCGGTTTGCTTATCCGAAGTTTTTACAAAGTTCATTTTATCCATTTAATCACACCTTAATTATTACAACTTATTGATTTCTGCTTGCATCGCCCGAAGGAGTCAAATCATCATCGTCTTTGGTTGGCGCACCACTTGGCTCAGGGGTATATCCTGCATCTTCGCCAGTAGATGTATAACTTGAAGCGAGTGGGTGACACATAGTTTTATACAATCCCAAAACATCATTCTCAAAATAAAGCATAGCGAGAGTATCTTTCTCTGACACATTTAACAATGTACCATAGGCTAATCTATAAGAATAAGAATATTGATTAGCCGTTAAAAATTGGTCTGCTAAATCTTTTTGAGTATAAACACTGACTGGCAAATGCTTTACCTTGCAAGCATTGTTACCCAACTCGTATGAAAGTATACGATTTGTATAACCATCTATTTGAGGTAGGAGAGTAGAGGTAGCAAATTCTGTTTCAGATTTTAACCACGCATTAAAAGCAGCTGTGCTAGTAATATTATTCGCATTTATAACCGCACCGCCACCAGCGGTTTGAAGTATCTGATTAGAAGCTTGCTCTACACTGTTGGTGTCTGAATCAACAGTTTTTGAAAAATCAATAGTTTTTAATTCTTCGCCTGGTACGATTGCCGCACCAACATTGTCTGGAATCGCGCCATTATTAAGCATACGATTAAAATATTCGTGTGCTAAGTCGGGCGAAATTTCAAAATCATCAACATCATTTGAATTAGAGTGAACTGTGAGTGGCATATAAATCATTTTATAAACCGAAAGAGCATCAGCCTCAGCTTGAATATCTACCAAATCCTCTAATCCTGCCAATTGTAAGAATGTAGCAAGCATAGGTGGCGCAACCACATCCCAAGTATCAGTTCTAAATTTAAGACAAAATGCAACATCGTCTGGACAGTGTACATATTTGTTTCCACTATTTTGATACTCTTTATACATTTCATCTAAAGGATAGCCAATGTATTCGACAATTTTCTGTTGTTTCTGACTTGAATACTTTGACATATCTATAGCAAAACCAAAATCCTTATCATATCTTGAGTCTATTACACACCAGTCGGGATCAATAGGGTAGTAGAATGTGCCATTTTCATCCGAATAACGAATCGCATAATATACATCTTGTATAAATACGTTAATCAATGCCTCAACCATACTACCCTGATTGTCTAATATCTCAAGATAATCCAAAGTTGACTCATACGATTTAAGCATTGTATTTGCATTGTTTTTAGAACTTAAACTATACTGAGGTGTTACAAGTCTGCAATTAAGTGCGAACATTGTTGCATACCACATAACAATTCTAAAGTACACATTTGAACGATAGAAAAGGTACCTAGAGGTTTGTCTAAGTTTCTTTTCTGAAGAACCAATAGTTTTAATAAGAGTTTTAAGCTCTTCTTTGTCTATTGTACTAATTGTTCTTGTCGAAATACCTTGTGTAATATCTCGCAAGGTTACAATTGATTGTTTTGATTTTGCGTAGTTTTCTACGCTTTTACGATTCTTTTCAAACCACTCACGCATTTCGTCTGTAGAATGATTTGCTTTTGAAGTGCCATTAGCACTAGGTTTTCTTGTGTTTGCCACTGTACGGCACTCCTTTCTTTTAGAAACTACTTATTCGTTTAACAGGTCGAATAAGCAATTTGTCCAATGTATTATTACTAGACTTTTTAGGTTTATTCATATAGGCTTTTCTGCGCTCTTCCATTAGGGCATACGAAGCAAGGCAACAGGTGTAAGCTCTGTCGTCATGCATCTTGTTCGCTTTTTCAGGGGTCAATTCAAATGAATCTTTTCCTGAGTCTCTTTTTTTTCTAACCATAGAACAAAGCTCTTCTTTTAGTGCATCTATATTACCCAATGCCATTTCATCTCGCCAATCTAGTTTAATCATTTTGGTTTTAACAGATTGAACGGCATCAAGTTCCTCTTTTACCTTTTCTTCAAATTCACTTTGCGGGAGTTTCTTTTTTCTATATTTTTCTTCTATACGCTTACGCTCTTTATTTAACAATTCTTGGTCAACATCAAAAACAGTTAAATATCCCTTAGAATCGTAAGAAGCAGTAAAACTTATTTTGTCTTGATTTAAAAGTTCTATCATAGCTTCATACATAATAGATTTGTATTGTGTAGGTTGCATAAGATGAACTTTATTAACTGCATTTGGAAACTTCTTTACATAGTCAGCAGAGTATTCTTTATCTATTAAGCCTCTGTGTTCTATTCCACCATCATCTACCCAATCTTGCATTAAAAAATCAGCTATATTTACACCAGCTCCGCCAGAACCTGCATCAATATATATACCTAAAATATTTTCATAACCATCAGCTCCGCCATTATAATCTAATACTAGCTTTTTTAAATATGCGATTTGGTCAGGTGTTTGCATTGGCGATTTGATTTTTTTGCCAACATCGAGGAGATTTACCACGTTTACAATTCTGCCACGAATATCCTTAGAACCGTCTGTTTGAGTTACTTCGTAAACTTCCATAATTAAAACAACAGAATTATCTCGACTACGAGCAGGGTCATAAGCTAATATAAATTTTTTATCACCAGTATCATTATAAAGCAGAGGTTTTCTTACTTCTTCGTTTCTAGTGATAACTCCTCTACGAACAATAGCATCATTTCCTGCATCTGTTGTAAATTGACAATAATATTCTCGTCTGGCCTTTTCAGGATTAGTTCTCATTTCTGATTCGACTTGCGAGCGAGAAAGAAGAGGAGTAATCAGCTCACCTTTAATAGTTGGCTTAAAAGCTTGTTCGCAATCAATATGCAATACCGCATAATTAGGATCGCCCATAATCTGTTTTTTAGAAAAATCTCTATAATATTTATAAAACTGTGTATCTGTAGAAGATGCGCTACTTATATAAATTTTTTGGTAAGGCATACCTATTGGAAAACATCTTTGTCGAATTGGATCAATAGATTTGCCACTTGCATCTTTACCCGTTTTTAAAGATTTATTAACAATAGCAAAAGCAGAATATACATTCATCATTTCTTCTGACAAGAAACCGCTTTCATCAAAAACGACAGTTCCACGATAACCTCTTTTACTATCAATATTACTATTTAACGTTTGCGTCATTGAGCCATTATACAGATTATATTTAAAACCATTACTGCCATGACTAAATCCATCACCAGCGGCATTTTTAATTTCAATTTCATCTTTAAATATTTTTCCCGTAGAACCAGCGAATGTATCAATACCGTCATTTGCCAATTTTTCAAGTGTATTGAAAGTGTTTTCTGCCTGAGAACCACTTCCACTCGCTATATATGTCCAAACATTACAGAAGCACATATCCTTAGCCATTGTAGTAAGGTCTATGACTGTACTCTTCCCCCAGCCTCTTGTACAGCATAGCAAAACGGTATCTTTAAACCACATATCCATAACAGCCAAAGCTTGAGAATCCAATAACTCGATATTAAATAAAATATCAATAGCGGCAACTGGATTACATTGAAAGTATTTTTGAATTTTTGCAATTTCTAACAATGATTCAATTTTTTTTGTAGACATTGGATAATTGATGGGTTTTACAAAAATCCCATAATCTTGATAAAAATCTTTATCATATTCTCCAACAACATTATAAGGTAGAGTCAGACGATTCATCTGTTTCCACCTCGCTTTCATCATCTGCACTTTCTCCAAGTGAAGCGAAAGGAGAATACACCTCTTTTAAATCTCTCAAATTAATATTTATATCTATATTTTTTTCTTCAAGATAGTCTTTTAAATCAAGATTCTCTTGAAGCAATATTCTATTAACTTCACGATACTGAGCAATTTGATTTTCCAAATCTGTACGAACTTGCCTAAGTTCTGCTACCATATCAGACCATTCAGACTCGTCTAAATTTAACTGTTTAAGAATTGAAGCATTGCTTAAATCCAAAACTTGTTGCATACCTCTACAAGTTCCAATATCAAAACCATTAACTTGTCCATCACGAAGATTCAAATCTTTAATCTTCTTAATTTTTCCAGTCCAAGTATTTTCGCCTTTGAGATTGTTTTTGGTATGCGCAAGAGAAATACAACTTTCTGCCGCCAAATCCTTTATCATTCCAGTAATTTTACTTTTGCTATCTTGAAGCGATTTTATGGTAGCAGAATTTTTTTCAATATTATTTATATCAGACATAAGTTTTGCAATGGTGTCATCTATTTTAGAAGATTGCAGAAATCCTCTTACTATAGAGATAGCAGAAGATGTTCGCATCATATCATCATTACCTTCGCCATTAGAATCTAATAATCCTAGCAATTGAGAATATAAAAACGGTTGGTCATTTACCGATTCCAATTCAAACGGATCGTAATCCAAAAGACGAACTACGTCTGCCTTGTTTTTTAAATAGCTATCATAAGTATCTTGTCCTTGATGAGAATCAATTATATCTTGTTCTGTCAATTCATCTTCGTATTTTATAGGTTTGTCCTTAAACATATCACTATCTTTAAAACCCATACCTACATATTGAACCATTTGAATATTTTTTATATAAGAAGACCAAACATTATTTTTTGTTTTGCCCGTTACAAGATTTTCAGACTCTTGAATACTAGCATTCCAAACAGACTCTAAAAATGGCTTATTTAAATAATACAAGGCTAATTGAACGCTTTCTTTTGTAGGCTCGTGGTCAGCACCATTCTTATCTCTGCGACAAGCAATCGCTTTTGCACATTCTCTACAAATTCTAGTAAAACTACTACCTCCCATCAAAGGGTCTGTATCATAATAAAATTTAGTTTCCTGGTCTTTCACTTTTTTACACATAGCACAACGACAACCAGTATCTAACAGTTTTTGTAATTTTTCATTTTCTTCCCGCAACTGAGTGGCGGTTTTTCTAATTGGAGTGGCTTTTTTTGTTGTTGCCAAATTACACCACCTCCTTTTTAAAATTTTGTATTATTTTCTTCAAATAGTTAACATAAGTATAATTTATATCAATCTCCAATTTATTAGAGCAAAACCATTTATCATATTCTTTGTTGGCTATTCTTTGAACAAAATCTAAAAAATCCCAAATCGTTGTGTTTATATAACCGTACTCATCGTGAAATAATTTATGTACTTTATAATTTAAACAAGCACCAAATCCATAAAAATTATGTTTTTCTATCAAACACAATCTAAGCTGAGATATCTCATCTTGAGTATAATCAGAAACTTGTTGTTTCATTTCAATTTTTGTTTGTGCGAAAACTTCATCCACAAGCTGTCTAAATGGGGTAGTGTGATGTATATTATCAAAAGAGCTTCCTGTTATAATACATTTATACTCACAAAATTTCATAGATAAAGCTTGCCAATCTTTTGTATATTTTCGCAATTCCCAATAAATAGGCGTAGTTCCACCTTTCCAACGACCATTTTTTTCTTTAAATAATGGATTTAAATGTCTAGGATTTTTATCTCCACCCCATTTGCCCTTTTGCCTTTCACTCATTGCTTTGCATTGTTCTACACTCCGTTTTTTGCCTTTCCACCAAGGTTCGTGAGTTTTATAATATTCAAACATTGCATCAGACTGTTTTTTGCGCTGTTCGACTGTTTTAGGAACACCTTTTTCTAACTTGGATATTTTTTGTCCATGTATTTTATATCTCCGAAGAGTTGTCTCGACATCTTTTCCTTGACAACCTAATTCGGATGCTCTACACTCTATAGCCCGAACAGTTCTATTTGGAAAAAATTTACTTTGCAATTCTTCACCAGTAAATTTTGAATAATTTTGAATTAACAGTTCATCGTCTTGTTCTTTCCAAGTTTGATGTCGTCTAATTTTACTTTTAAAATTTCCGCCACGACATTCTCTACAAACTGAATACAAACCATTTTTGTTACTTGTTTTTACTTCAAAATACATAGAATTTTCAGGTAAAACTCTATTACATTCTTTACAAACTGCAAATCCTGTTGGAGCAATTGGGCGAGATAAATTATTAGTAAATTTCCGACCTTTACATTCTTTGCACTGATTTATTAACTTCCCATTTTTTAAATAAAAATGATCTCTGTCATTTGGAAGATTTCTTTTACAAATATGGCAAATTTTAAAATTGTCATCCATACCTTTTAATTCGTCTTCAGTTTTAGCCAATTTAAGATTAGCCATACTCAATCACCACCTTTAATCCTTTTAATCTAAAATTGTATGAATAGGAATCGAACCTATTTATTTCCAAACATACAAAAAGGCACTCAAATCAATGAGTGCCTTAATTTCTACAATTTATTAACTGTACTTAATAAATGCTGTTTCATTTTTAACTTTTCATCAGACGCACAATTTTGAAACAATTCGGCTATAATTGTATCAACTTCTTCTACAGTTTCCACCTCAAGATTATGATAATACATTCTGCTTCTTACATCAGAAGGCACTTCATCATTATCTTTTATAGCTTCAATTACCTTACAGTAATATCTACACTGATAAATATCTTTTAAACAATCAACAATTTCGCCTAATTCGTGAGCATTTATTTTAGAAATATCCTGCTCTAAAACTTCGGCAATAATGTCTTCAAATTTTTCTTTAAAATCACAAAGTTTTCCCATAGCACACCTCCTACGCAACTCTAGTTACAATAAGATTTGCATTCTCTACAAGAACACTTTGATTTGAAGAATTTTCTACTCCAATTGTTACACAACAACCTTGTGGAACTGTGACATAAATCGAACTTGAAACATTATTATATTCACTAACAGCGGAAGGAGTAGAAATCATACTAGAAGAGCCTACGACCTCTCCGTTAATAGTTATTCCTAATGATATTGCGCCCGCAGTTGTAACTGCCGCAATATTACCACCAAACATTATTAAAAACCTAGCATTGGCTTGATTGGTTAATCCACGAAGTGTCACTAAACCACTGCCAGTTCTATGTACAATACACTTACCAGAACAAACTGGTGTTGCAGAAAATAGAACGTTGGAACCGCTAGTTACGGTCTGTTCAGAAATATTAGTAAATTCTGCCATAATTTAATTCCTCCAAAATCTATAATACAAATAGAATTGAGGGCGGTATAGAACCGCCCTTTTATCAAAGGAGTATTTAGAAAAGGAAGAGAATAGAAGACTTGAGTCAACATACTCTTTTTATCTTTAGTACATTCAATTAAGTTTTCTTAATTAAACTCCACATCCTGTGCAATTATATCCATAAGAAGAATATGGATTTGGAACATTATATGCAGGAATAGGAGAAGGTCGCAAAGCACCAATAATAGCATTGTTTTGTGCTTGTTGAGAAGCGGCAAGTGTAAGAGAATTAACCTGTTGAGTAAGGGCATCAATCTGTGCTTGCTTTGCGTTCATTTCTTGTTCGTTAAGTTTTGCAAGAATAGCCTGAACTCCAGCATTGTTAGAGTCAACAATATCTCTTGTATTACTAGCCATCTGAGTAGAAAGCGTAGTACCTACCTCATTTATCTGCGTTTTAAGTGCGCAAGCATTTGTAGCATTGTTGTAATTGGTTTCAGCAAAACCATTTGTCATAATATTTTGAGTGGTGTTTGCATTTTGTAAATTATCATATCTCACATTATTGTAAGCATCAGCCAACTGAGAAGATAAATTATTTGTATTCTGTAGATTCGCAATAGTGTCTTGTGTAATTGCATTTTGAATAGCATAACCAGTATTCAACACATTGGAATTGATATTGTTAAACTGTCCAAGCTGTTCATAGGCAAGACTGCAAATACCACTATTGATTTCGGTAGACTGAGAAGATAGTCTATCTGTGGCGGCATCAATCTGTCTTTGGAGTGTAGCAAAATCAGAAGCTAACACATAATTATCTAATGCTCCCGAATCAACCGCAGCCGTAGTAGTACCATTAGCGCCAAAGCCACCCCAATTACCAAAAATAGCAAATATGAGGATTACCCAAATCCACATACCCCAACCACCACCAAATTCGTTATTACCAGAAGCGGCGGCAATGTCAGATAAAGAATATCCATTTGTTTCATTTGAAAACATAATGTTTTCCTCCTTTAATTATTATTTATAAAGCTGATCAGCCCTTATATCTAAATAATTTGAAGGATTACCTTTTTATCTGTTGTATTTGTTTTAATGCGCTATCAATATCAAAATTCTTTTCTTTGGCTAGGTTTCTAGCAAATTGCTCTAAACCTTTAGCATCATTATTTTGTACCATAGTCATAATATTTCCAACTATAGGATTGCTTTTATTATTCGACAATATATTTAAAACCATCTGTTGAGGATTTTGTGCAAATCTAAACATATTAACAAGTTGACTTAAATTATTCATCTGCAACCACCTCCGTTTTTCTCTTTCGAGTATTTGGATTTTGCAAAGCATCAACCTTTTGAGTAAGCAATTCTAATTTCTGCAAAATTACCTCGTTGTCAGTTTTCGTTTCGTTTTGTAAAGTTGGAAGAGGAGTCGATTTTAAATATTCATCGACCATTGTAGTACCGTCGTTACACCACCGTTTAATATAAATCTTGCTCAAATCACCAAGTGGAAATACGCCATAGGAACCAAGTGGCACCTCTTGACTTTTAACTACATCAACAGAATCCACTACTTTACCATTTAAAGCAGGTGTGACGGTTTGGTTTATTTGAGTTTGTTGATTAGTATATTGAGGAAATTGATAACCCCAATATGGATTTTGATAATTATACATAAAGAACCTTTTAATAATTTTATAGTTCATCTTTAGTATTGTTTGCTAAAATAATAAGGGTGAGAATAAATATCATATCCCCACCCTGCAAACTCTAATCTAATTCAACCGCATAATAAGCTTTAACACCTTTATCTGTGCAAACACAAACTATTTGGCTAGGCTTACCACTGAGTCTTTTTTCTATTGTATATGAATCACCCGAACCAGCAAGCGAACCACCTCGTATCATTTTGACACCATTGCACTCATCAACAGCACAGGCGTGTAAATGTCCAAAAGTAATAGCATAAGGAATGTAACCAAGCATCATACAGAGTTTGGCTACGCCATTATTTGTAAACGCATCATAATCGCCATGACAGCCAACATATATTTTATCTCGAATATCCATAACCGCCAAACCGTTATCCAAATTACTATCTAAAAATTTAAAATTCTCACATTTAGAAAGCGACTTAGAAACAATCCAAGCAATTAAATCATCCAATCTTTCATCATGCAAAGCATCATCTTTGCGATCCATACGCGAATGATTGCCACAAACACTGCAAGCTATAACTTTGGAAAAGTGCTTACACAATTCATAACAAAAATTGGAAATTAAATCACTGGCAATTTTTATTTGGTCAATAACATTTTCTCTATTAGAAATTTGAATTGTTTTATGAATGTTGCCTGAAATTAAATCACCAGAAATCATAACATAGACATTTTCTGAATTGTGCAATTCTTTTATAGTAATAACTTCATTTAACAATTTTTCCATTCGCTCTTTGGCAATATCCGAATCATAACACCCCCAAGCCGAATAGAATGTTTGTCCAATATGTAAGTCAGAAAGAATTACAAGTAAATCATTGTCTTGTTTTGTCGTGACAATATTAGAGGCTTTAAATTCATATTTGTTTTCTTCTAACAATCTTTTTTCAAGATAGTCTAATTTCTGACTGACTCGTGCGTCTGTATAATTCTGCTTATTCCAAGCATTGCGTTCATCCCTATACTGTATCTTCAATCTTTCAAGTTCGCGCATTTGCTCTGAAATATTTTCAGAAGGATTATCAAATACATGATTATTTAATAACTCTTTCGCATATTGATAACGCTTTCTATAAGCCGAAGCACCTTTATAAAGCGAAGTATCTTCACCATACAGATTTTCGTTTATAATATCTGCAACGTCTTGCCACTTGGCATCGCCTGGCAAAGTTCCATTATCTTTACCTTGACAAATTCGCCAAATATATTGCGCTTCATTTTCACTAGGTAACTTATTTATGTCCATAAATCACCTCACAGTATTATTCACAAAGCACCTTTGTAAAATCTATAGTGTCACCAATAATCTCATCTACAACTCCAAGCTCTTTTGCTGTGTCCGAATAAAAGTAAAACTCCTGCTCGTACTTAGAGTCATAAAAAGCTTCATCCATAGTAGAGTGAGAGAGTACGTGTTGCTTAATGCGTTTTTCCATTTCATCAAAGAAAGCCATTGTCTGCTTTGCTTTTGAATTTGAGTTTGTTACAGAAAGCGAACCGTCATGCTGAAGGAATACACTATTTTCAAAAGCATATCTCTTATGTGCTGTTATATAGATATAATAAGCTGCGCTAGCAACCAAACCCATAGCAATACACTTTATAGGAGTAACAGACTGCTGAATAGCATCTACCACATTCATACCGCTAAATACATCGCCACCAACACTATTTAAAATAATAGTAATTGGCTTACGCTTATTCTTTGGCAAATCGCAATCTTGAATATTCCAAAGAATAATATGCATAACAACATCTTCAACAACCGCATCGTCTATCTCTTGGTTGAGAATTATAATGCGCTTATCCATACACTGCTTTAAAGTCTCTTCGTAAAAACTATCACTGCCACCAGAAAGTGGAAGTATCATATCTGCCATATAGCTTTTCTCCTTTTAATCAAACAGGCTACAAGACAATTCTTGTAGCCACAATCTTTTACATCAATTCTGCAATCTCTGCTATTTTAGAACGGTAAATATTTTGAAGTTCTATTTCCCCATAAAAAGATTGACCTCTAAATACTTCCGACATTCTTTTCATACCATTATTTCTACCTGCATAAACATCTAAATCTACTTGGGCATTATAATCGCCATCTATAATACAAATACAATCTTCGCCAATTCGCTGAAGCGCAAGTTTCATAAGATTGATATCCATATTCTGTGCTTCTGTAATATAAATTCCTGCATTCATATTTGAAGTATCATAACCACGAATATCTGACATTGGAAGAAGAACAAGTTTGTTATCTTGTATCAATCTTTCAACAGCAAAATCTCCGCCTAGTTTAGCACCAAGCATATTACCTATTTGAGAGTCTAAAAGTTTTTCATTCCTATTACCAGGATAAAAGCCAAGTTTAGCTGAACCTAATGTAGCAACTGTATTACAGAAAACAATTATCTTTTCTATTTTACGTTTTTCAATTAAATGAAATAAATAACCCAATGCAAGATAAGATTTGCCAGTTCCAGCCGCACCTTTAAGCATAGTAACCTTATTGGCAACTAAACTATTTAAAGCGCACTGTTGATAAATATCCCCATTATAAGGTTTGATATTTCCAAAATAATCAGATTTCAAAGTGCCTATCTTAATGGGTTGATATTGCTCGCCATCCCAACGGAGTCGATCCACAAAATCACCGTCAGCATTTTTTATAATCAAATATTCATTTATCAACAGCCCTAGATTATTATCTTGTGGATTATTATAAAGATAAGCAAGTTGTTCGTCGTTTAAAACAATCTCTTTAAAACCTTTATAATCGACTTCGTCTGTTTCACCTATTGATAAAACATTTAAGCCAAATACTCTGTGGGCAATATTTTTACAACATAAATCATTTGTAACAAACTCCAAACCCGAAAGGGGGTTATATGTATAAGCACAAGAAATAATCTTATTGTCTGGAGTAATTTCTAAACTACGTTCTTTAATTAAATCTTCGTGATTGGTGTTATAAATAACAACATCAAACTTATCTTCATTATTTGCCAACCATCTAGTTACATATCTAGCTTTAGCACGTAAATCTTCAGTTTTATTTTTGTTAGTTTTAATATTCTCAAGTTCGGTCAAAGTAACCGAACTGAGAACAAATTTATCTTCGCTATCTAAATTAACATCTAAAATAGCGTTCGTATCAAAAAACTTCAATGGGAAACCCCACCTTTCTTAGTTGTTTACGGTATTTTTCCTATAATTATTTAAAACACGCATAGCCTTTGCGGTTGGTGTTAAATAATAGTGCTTCCATCTACTATGAGTAGAGTGGAGTGTTTCACCGAAAGCAAATCCCTTATCCTGAAGATACATAGCTTCAGCCTTTGTAATCTGTATCATCTTATTCTTCTCCCTTTAATCGTCTGCGCCAAACTTCACTAGGTACGAATCTAATTGTCTTTGTTTCTGGAATTTCCATCTTTTCACCAGTCTGTGGATTGGTGCCAAGAAATCCCTTACGAGAACTTGGAGTCATTGAAAGAAAACCCCATAATGCAACTTGTTCACCATTGGCAGTTGTATCCATAATAACTTCATAAGCAGCCGAAATAATTTCGTCAATCTTAGAAATACGGACTCCATCAACCTGCTGTCTAATTGCTCTAACTAATTCTTTCTTATTCATCTAAACACCACCTTTACTCATACAAATTCTTTGCAATATCAGCATACTTTTCTTTAAGAACATCATAAGATGGTCTATAAGAAACAATCTGATTTCCTTCTGAGTCAAGGCGAGTCTGCTTAATTCCTTTGCAATCTGCATTACGGCACACCATAATATTTGTACCGCTAACAAAAGACATTGGTTGACCGCAAGCGCGACACTTGTGGTGTGACGCAAACTTCTCTTGAGAGGCTATAGTATTCTTTTTGTTTCTCTTTTTGGTATCAGACTTCATACCATTACACTCAGCATATTCCTTAAAAGAAGAATAAACTGTCTGACCATTTTCGATTTTCATCTTTTTATTCCTTTCAATCATTCAAAAAATTGGGAGCGAATTTACTGTGTATATTTCGAGTTTTAACTTATCGAGTCACTCCCCCTTATAGGCAGAAACTCGACATTTTTAAAACTCTTAATTATGGCAGGTATTACCTACCTTTTTAAACTTTTTCTTCGTTCACGAGCTTGTCCTCTTTTCTGTATTCTCGTTGTTTTTCGATCTTATAAGTACGTCTATGTACTTCTCGACATTCTTCACAACGACAAGAACGAGAGCGAGCAGGGACCTCTAACCGTCTACCACAATCTTCGCAAAATATAATTTTCATCTTTGTTCGCTTTTGCTCCGCACGTACACAAGTTGGACATTTGCCACGAATTAAATGAGCAGTAGTTCTCTTACCACACTTATGACAAATTGGTGTGTTGTCTAAATTACCCTTAAGATAATTATAAATTTCTTCACCATAGCAATACCAAAGCAATCTTTTTTTACGAGTAGAAGGTTTTGCGTAAAAGAAGCGAACAAGCGAAGCAATAATAAGTTCTTCGTCCGATTCAATTTTATTCAACTCAGCTTTAACCGAAACAACAATTTGAGCAATATTATTCTTTTCAGTAAAATCTTCATCAAGTACAAGCATATTGCCATATTTTTTATTCCAATGGTCAAATGTTTTATTTATATCTGAATTATTATATCCGACCAATTTAGCTGGTAACATAAGAGAGTAATCTATTGTTGCTAAATTTTTAATAGGTCTAAACATCTGACGATTGTCTTTTATTTCTTTGACGATTTTGTTTATTGTGCTATTGTTGATTGGTTCTACTTGATGTTGTTTTTTATTTTTAGCATAAATAAAAAACTGCGGTGTTTTTGCTTTTGTGTATTTTTTAATCAACTCGTCCACGTATTCAGGTCGAGTCGGCTTAAATAAGGTCTTAGCATAATCAATAACGAAATTATTCTCCATACAAAGCCACTTAATAACATTTATTGCGTCTTGGTTTATTTCACCACTATTCCAAATCTTAGTTATATTATTGCTTATACTACCAATGTTGCCGCCAGTAAAAGCAAGCTTTAAACCTTTATAAATATTTTGCGGTGTAATTTGTTCAGCATTCGCCTTATGCATCTCATAATAAAGAGGACAAACGTCTTTCATACAACGTTCTGCCATTTCTACAATTCGCTTTTGAGCGACTACCAATAGTCTATCTCCGTCAACCTCTCTACTAAATTAGTAGAGCAGACTATATCTTCACCATATCATCACTGACTTAGGTGCTTCGCACTTCCAAGACAAGGAGTTTCACCTTGCTGTACACTACTCAGTTATTCATTAACTATCTTACGAAGACAATTAACTATCTTTTCGTTAGTCGTTTAACATTTATAAATCAAATCATTCTTTTATAAAAGTAAAATGATTTTTATACATTTTACCAGTTCTACAACAACAGTTTATTCTTCCTCTAACAGATTCAACTGTAGCGTTTATTTTATACGTCTTAATCAAATATTCACAACATGCTACAATATAATTAAATTCCTTGTAAAACACACCGTCTTTAAATAATTTAATTTTTCGACATCTACCATTTTGCAAACCAGGACGAGATTGTTTTTCTAGTGATAGCGTTTTGTTACTTTGATATTTATCTTTTAATGTGTGTTTGTTATAGTTTGGATTATTATGTCCTTTATAATCTCGTCTATTGCATAAACTATAATTAACATTATATTTTCTATTACACCACTCAAGATTTTTAATATTAAAATTTTGTCTATTAAAATCTTTATGATTTATTTCAGAAAAATTATTTGGATTTGGAATAAAAGCCATCGCAATCAATCTGTGAATAGAAACAGAACGCCAACCATCAATCGTTTTGATTGAACAAACAAAATATCCGTCCTTATTAAGATAATGTTTTCGTTCTTTATTATTCCAAATAATAGTTCCTTTATTTCCTACCTTTATAATTGTTCCTTTATATTGAATATTTTTAAAAAATTCATCCATATTGTCACCTTTAAATTATAACAAGTGATGAATGATTTGATTTAATTTAGCACAGGATTCTTGCGTTCCCTGTTAGCACAAATTCTAATTGTCATTTCCTACAATTCCTAAACGTAATTTGTACACCCTAGATTTCTAGGTTCACGAAGTTTTATATCCGCATATTTCTATGCGGTTTGACATTGAAGGTCATCAAATTGGAGTATTCGACTTATTGGATCATAAGTGCTTGTATAAATAGCATCTGTCTGAAACCAATCACGCAAATTTTGGTTGCGGTACTTTTTATTATATTTATTTATTCGCACTGCGTGTTCAATATACAAGTGTGGCGAACGCAAGCAGTCTAATTTATCTGCCGTTTTATATAACCGACAAAATACCTCTTGGTCTTCAAGCAACCCCAATGGCACATAATCTGAAGCGCATTGTCCTATAAATAACCACTCACAAAAAGCATACAAGTCAGGAAGAACAAAAGTAAACTTGCCTGTCACATCTAGTCTGGCACCTTTATACTTTTTTACCAAACTATTCTTTAAATCTCGCAAATCGGTTTTGGCGGCGGGATCGGTAAGCAACTCTGGGTATATTCGCAGAGCCTTTTGAAACCAATCTTTGTTAATTTCCTCTTCGTCATTAAGTCGCACACCAAAGAAGTCTAAGGCGTTGTCAAGGCTATCTGTAATCTCTTTAATCTTACGATTAGGATAAGAACAAAGCTCCTTAATTTCGGCATCTGTTGCATCGTATAAAGTTTGAAGCATTTGATAATTTATCTTGGCATCCGAAATATGGTCTTCTTCAAGATTACAAATTCCTGCTTCGCAACCATACTTTTTAAAATTATCTTTGTATTCTTCCCAGTCGGAATAGTACTTCCACATCTTTAATTGGGATTTTGTGAAGATAACTTGAATATCATCTTCAAAGATGTCATATTCTTTGCCCCAAATATCTTTGACTTTAGAAGAGCAATCATTTTCTTTTATAAACCGCTTATAATCAAAACTACCGAGCAACCCTTTAATATACGGCAAACGTACCATAAAGTTCTTAGAAGAGTAGTCAGCCGAAATCATACCACAGCCATCTGTATGGGGGATTGGAATTTTCTCGGTTATGCCAGGAGTGATTTCATAAGTTTGATAATCTATATGGTCTACCTTACAATTTACAAGAGTTTCAAAATCGTCAACTACAATAGTTCGGTCTATATCAAACGGCTTATCAAATATTTGCTCCCAGAGATCTGTTGCAGAATTATTTAAAGCGGTGTACGCTAAAAACTTCCTTTATACCCCCGTTTTCACGGTACTTTAACACTTATTTAAAAGTGGGAGTAGACTATATCTTCATCTTTGCGCGACAACAAAGATGTGCGGCACTTCCAGGATAAGGAATTTCACCTTATTGTACAGATTTCATAGACATATTATTTAAAAATAACTTAGTCTGTTTATCTTAGTCGTTTAACCTTTATAAATATTTCTATTTATACTTGGCACAGGATTAACATATAAAATATATTTTAAGCAGATAACTTTTCGATTTCATTTAATAAATTATTTAAAACACTTTTAATATCATCATTGTATTTTATTTCAAATAAAATAATATTATTTTTTACACAATATTCTTTTTTAACTTTATCAAAATAATTTTTTTGATATAAGCCAAATGTTCCATGAGGAATATAATGTTGTTCGCCTTGATATTCGACTAACACAATAAGATTCTCTCTGTCATCTAATATACCAAAATCAAATCTTAAATATTTATCTTTTACCGTTTTTAAATCATCAAAGGTGCATTCTCTACGATGCTTTATATTATGTTCATTTAAAAATTTCTCGACAACTTCTTCACCTTTGGAAATTCTTTTTTCACAACCACAATTTGTGGTATAACCTCTTCTTAAATTTCCACCTTGAACTATGACCTTATTACCGCAATCACATTGACATATCCAAAGTGGTGAGGTTGTAGTTTTGCCATTCGCTATTTTATATCTATAGTCGTTTGGCGAACGACTAATAACTGTAAGCTTTCCAAAAACCTTACCAGTTAAGTCAATCAACCCTTTTCCTCTTTTACTTGTAGGCAAACATCCACAGGATTTTGTATGTCCATTTTTCAAATCTTGAGATCGTACTGTAATCTGATTCCCACATTGACATTTGCAAACCCATGTAACTTTTCTTTGACCACCTTTTGTTATATGAGTTTCACCTCTCTTAATTACGGTTAGTTTTCCGAATTTTTTACCTACCATATAAGACAAATCTTTCGGTCCTGAATTTATCTCTTTATTATAGCAACCACAAGATAAAGTTAGTCCGCCTCTTAATGCGCATCCATCTATAGTTTTTACGGTTCCACATTGACACTCACAAACCCAAAAAGCACCTTTTGTTGGAGACACCGTTTTGTCTCGTTTTAAAACAGTTAATCTACCAAATTTTTGTCCTGTTAAATCTATTAACGCTCCCATTTAATCGTCACCTCCTTCCTGCTTGTATTTTTATAAAATCGCTTAAAATATATGTTACTTAGTCTTTCCCTGTTAGCCGAATAATTCATTTTCATTTCCTAAAATTACTAAAGCGTTTATTCGACACCCTATATTTATAGGTTCACCGCATTTTCGATACACATTACTGTGTAAAGGAACTATATTGTTAATTCACATTCATACCTCCTAGCTGGTTAATTCGCTCAGTTGTAAGTCCGCAAGTAAGTTTCATCTGACAAGCTTTATAAGCTTCTTCCTCAACAAACACAGCTTTTTTCTTTCGTATCTGCCCAGCGGAAGATGAAAAGTAAACATAATGTTTGCCATTAAAATTAAAACCATTAACTATTAAATCTTGCGCCACATCATAATAGAAAACCTCGACTATAAATATGTCAGTTGTAAGTTCGTTCGTGGCTATCCCAAAACTTCGACTCAATGTGGATTCAAACATTGACACCACATTTTGCAACTTAACTTTTTGCTCGCCAGTATTCTTGTCTGCATAATATAAAAAACTAGGATTGAGACTTCGCACTCGCCCATCATTTACTGAATTGGCAAACCGCAGAAGCAATTTTTCTTTTTGCGTTCGTATGAGTTTATTTTTGTGCGAATAGATTTCCTTTTCTTCGTCTGACAAAACCAATTTCTTTTCGCCATCAGAAGTAGAAATATGCGCCATTTTATATTCGTTCTTTTCATTTCTTACTTTCGACAACTTGCTAACCTGCGCCAATTCTTTGCGCCACATAAAAGCTGTCGTATTGATTTTAAACAGATTTATCTGTTTATCTAATGCCAACCTGTCACTTCCTTTCTCAAAAACTCCCCTATCTGTGGGAGAAAAATAAACCAATTCACAATTATAACAAGTTTGACTATAATTTATTCGTCTAAGTTTTTAGAAGCCTTATTTGCCTTAATTTTATTCAGTCTAGCTTTAAGTTCTTCTCGTTGCTCATCCGTATACTTTCTTGGTGGACTAATCTTTAACCACGCAAGTGGTATTTTGGCATAAACACTGCCATCATCATTTTCCACGAAATTTAGAAAAGCATCTGGATTATCTTGCTGAAGTCTTTTAATTCGATTGATATGCTTTCGAGAATTAAAAGTAACAGAACAAGTTTTTTCGCCATTCAAAAACTCGACAACGTTTTCATTGTTGTTTTCAAACCTCAATTCGTCACCGCCTTCCATTTTCCAATTTCTGTTTCTATGATAAGAGAGTAGCAAGTCAATCCGTATTCTTTAACTATTCGTGCAAAAAATTCTAAGTCAAACTTTTCCTTCACAAGCAAATCGATCCGTTCCTGGCTTTGTGGTCGTTTAATTCCTGCCCACATTGAGCCATATATGTCTATTGCAAACACAGCACATCTATCACATTCATGTAGATTTAAAGCTGTAATCATAAACTCGAACAGTTCAGTATTTGTTTTTAGTGAAAGAGTACATTCTCTTAAAAAGTTGTTCTGCACATCTAGTCCGTATACTTCAAAACACTCTACTCTAAATATCCATTTACTCATATAAATTATCCGCTATTATTTCTTCTATAATGTCAATAATTTCAATTTGCTTGCCATTATGTGGCTGTTCCAAAACTTCGGCACGCAAATCATTTATTTGAGATAGAATAGTAGCTATATCAACCGAACCTGACTCGTAAGGTACAAATCTAATACATTCTTCTGAAAATAATTGAGCCATAACAAACCCCCTTTCTAAGTGACATTTTACTATATTTTCTTAATTATTACAAGTCAGAATTAAGCAATTCTATATATTCTGCCAGCGGAGTTTCATCAAGATAAGATGGAATACGCAAACCATCTTTGGCAACTTGTTTTTCATATTCATTATGATTGATAACATATTTAGCGATTACAAACATTTCATCATTTGAATATATTTTTCCATTAACTACTTGTTTATATTTCATAGCTAAACTACGTCGATTATTGATGTCTGTTTTTATTTTAAAAGAAGCAGCTCGGTTTATTAGATCTTTATCTTCATATCTACCGTAATAATTATTTTCGCCATCAATACCTTTAGAGTGAACAATATAAAGCAAATTCATTTTTTCCAACTGTTTGTTATAGTTTGAAATAGTAACTCGATTCATATTGTAATTTCTGCAAAAAAAGTCTTGTGCCATATGTCCCACATTAGTTTCCCAGTTAATAGAAGCAATCACACGAAGATAATAAGGAATAAGATGTAGTTTGCCACTTTGATATATTGTGCGAATTTCTTCAAAATTATATTGAATAAAGTTGGATTCATACAGATATTTACTCTTTTTAAATATCCAACCCCTTTTTTCAATAATTTCATCACACAATTCGTTTAAGGTGGTTTTAAATTTCT
This sequence comes from uncultured Bacteroides sp., assembly GCA_964398075.1. Classification (GTDB taxonomy): domain Bacteria; phylum Bacteroidota; class Bacteroidia; order Bacteroidales; family Paludibacteraceae; genus Colicola. The sequence continues at coordinate 119,441 of CAYNMA010000001.1, forward strand.
GCAAAGATGTTTTTGTCATCTTTTTACCATAAGTCATTTCAATCCCAGTAACAGAAATAAAAACTTTGTTACCCAAAGAACTAATTATATAAGGTGTAATCAAAGTGGTAAAAATTATTTCATTATCATTTCCTTCTAAAAGTAGTTCTTTAGGTATTCTAGCTTGATACATTTTTCATTCCTCCTTTTTCATGTAAATAAAATAGTACGTTAAACAGACACTTTTCTTAACTTGATAGATAACCCCAAAATAAAATGGTACGTTTAATGGACACTTTCTTAACATATACTAGTACAGATATAAAGACTTAGTACATATATAGTAACTCGTAATATTACTAAAGTAATATTACTTCGTTACAGAGGGGTTCTCTCTTAGGGGAAGTATACTCACCACTCTTAGTTTTGTCAAGTCTCAACTTACTTACTATTGGGTACTCAATTGTCACCCAATTACTACTTAACTCAGTTACTTAGGTTACGGATTACTTACAAAAAAGCTGGGTTACTATTCTGCTACTAGGGTACTAGGTGCTTAATCTGTTCCCATTCTTTTTATTCTACCCCTACTTACTTAATTTTTGTTTTTAGGGGTACTTAGGTTTTTAGGGGTACAGATACTTAGGGTATTTGGGTTCGCAATTAAAAGGGAAGACTAGGAAGGGGCGGAGCACATTTGCAAGCAAATGCACTCCTTAGTACTCGAAGGCTTGCGCCTTCTCGTACTAAAAGTAGGGTCAGAAACGTCCGAATTGGGGGGGGTTGGATAGAAAAGGGTTAGAAGGTTGAGGGGTAAAAGGTTTGGATTGGGATTACAAAAGTTTGGGTTGGGAAATAAAAAGTGGACATTAGGAGTCGGAAGTGGACATTGGAAATAGATCGTGGGGATATTTAAGAAAAAAGGGCGGTAATAGGGGTGGAATACTGTAAGAGGGGATTGGGTTTAGGGTGGTGGAAAAAGGGAAAATTTTAACATCGTGTTATTTGGCAGGTAATAGGGCAGATTTTAAAAGGTGGGAATTTGGGTTAGGAAATTTTGGGTACGGGAATTTTTGTGTTATAGGCGAAACCTATAGCAAGAGGTTTGTGCGGTTTTACCGATAAGAAAGGCGAAATTGAGGGTGTGGGTTCTGGGGGTATTGGGTTTGGTAGGTAGGAAGGGGAGAAGGTAGGGGAGAGGGATTGGGATTGAGGGGGTGAGGGGTGGGAATTTTTGGCTAGTGTGTAGGAATTTTTTGGCAGTGTGTAGGTGAAACAGCTATAGCAAATACCAGGAAAAAGATGCCTATTTTTGCTTTTAATACCCCCTATAAACTTATTAAAATATGTATTTTACTTATTTTAGTGTATACTATAAGTACAATAACGGCTAAAGCCTATGCAGTGGGTTAACCCACTGCATAGCCGTCATTGTATCGTTTCAATTCAATTTTACTTAGTGGGTTGTTGACCCACAGAAAGAAGGTTATTATGGCACTAACAATCAATTATGGACTTAAAGCTGAAGAATTAAAAACAGTTGTAGCTACAACTGCAAAAGCACGTTTAGAGCTTGCTATAGCCGTTTACGGCTATATGTATCAGTCAGCAAACACTGATACAAGCGATTCAAGAATTGAGTCAGCATCTAACATCACAGGGTTATCAATTCAGGCTTGTAAAGATATTTCAGTTGCGATTAAATTTTTACTCAAAAATGAGTTAACAATTGATAATGACTGTTTGTTCAGTGCTGATAAAATCAGACGCATTTCAGCCAACTATGGCAAGTTGGCAAAGTGTGGTAAGTTAGTTATCACAGACGGCAAAGTTACGCAAAAAACTTTTAACAGTGTTCTTACATTATCTCAAAAGAAAATTAAAGAATTATGTAGTAACGAGAACAAGAACGAGAACAAGAACGAGAACAAGAACGAGAACAAGAACGAGAACAAGGGTAACGACAACGTATTTTCTTGTGTCTTTAGTAATGGCACAAGTTTCACTTTTGATAATGAAGATGAAATGAATAAAATAATCGCCCTTATTGAAAACAATTTATAAAAGGCAACGGCTTGCGGTTGAAAAATACCGCAAGCCAGCTTTTTTCTTTTTTTTATTTTTATATTTTTTTAGTGGGTTGACCCACTGCCAGGAAATTGCAATTTTTCGGTGGGTTGACCCACTGAGCAGAAAAAACTTGGCTACCTCACGTTATGTGAGGTGCCGTAAAACCGTGGGTTGACCCACTGAGTCGAGAAAGGATTTTACTATGAAAGAATTATGCACACGTCGCCTTGCCGTAACAAAAAAGGATAGCAAACATTATATCCTTGCTATGCCCGAGTACAAGGATATAATTGCAAAGAAATTCCCTATCTATGAGATTATCACTTATAGAGTAGAGAAAATATCCAAAAACACCAAGGGAGTAGCTAAAGGTAGCTATTCAGCAGACGTTATCTTTTATGGTGAGTTTGCATCTACCATAAAGGGTCACTCTGAGGTAGCAAAAAAGCATGACTTGTCAAAGTGTGCCTTGTCTGGCATTGTAAAGTCTTTGGCTCTTGGCAAGAAAAAGCTTGCCTTTGGTGAGTCAACTACCATCAAGTTAGATGATGGGGTTATTAATAAAGCTGACTTTTTATGGTTAGCTAACAACGGCTTTAGTTGGTCATTCGAGAAACTTGGCACACTTCAGCCAAAGATGACCATTACAAGAACC
>CAYNMA010000002.1:0-65255 GCA_964398075.1 uncultured Bacteroides sp.
ATTCGTTCAAAGAGGCTGTCAATCAGTCTAAAACGATTCTGGCAGACTCGGTGCAAAAGGCTGAGTGGCAGGATCGATACAAGAAGCATAAGGATTATTTTCGTCGTCATCCGAGTTCGACCAACAAGCGTTATTCCACGCTTCGGGGTTTTGTGATTGCGCAGTTGACCCAGCAGATCAATGCGCAAGCGAAACAAGAGCAAGTGGTTGAGGATCAGACGGTAGTGGCTTCTTCTGTGACTGCGACGACGACAACGAATGCTACTACCTCTTCTGCGGTGACGCAGGATATATCGGCTGAGTTGAAAGAACTGCTCGGGGATATTCTGGGGGACTCTTAGGTAATTTGACAATTGACAATTGACAATTGCATAGTTGGGTCAATCGGGTTTTGCGACCCGAACGACACGGGGGCGTGTCGTCTCTATATTGCTTAGCGGCTTCCTCTTTTTGTTTTTGCAATTAGTTAGTTAGTCGATAACGCCTTTATGGAGCTGTTCAACGGGAAATATTAGGTCCCAATTCTTTCCCCAAACGATATTGCCGTCTTCTAGTTTGAACTGACGGAACTTACGCTCATCAAGGTACTTGTTGTATTGTGGGTGAGGATAACGGCGAATAAAGCTACCTATATCGATAACTTTTGTAGTATTATCGCTAAAAGTGAGCAGGACAGTTAGATTGCCTGCATCGCTAGCATTGGTGATGGTTAGTTTTTTCATATTAAAGCTTGGTTTTGATATTGGTACTTCTAACTACTTGTTTTCGAACAAAGAAGTTAATCCATTTTTCGATAATGTTCTTATAATACTTTCGGATGAATGCTTCCGCTACTTTTTGGTCCTTTGAGGATAATGGATCTTCTCCTGCTTTCTCTCGAATACGAATCTCAGATAATTTTCCATCAAGCATAATTATTTCGAATATACTATGACATCCTCCATGACTTACATGCACATGAATAGGTGTGTGTTCGTTAGAGTAGAAGAAGAATATAAACCCGAAGTATTGATAGATTTGTGGCATAATTAGTTTGAGCATGATTTCGCTGCAAAGATAGGATATATTTCAATATGTTGCAATTGTTCTCTTTATTTTCTTGGCAAGCGCACTAGGAAATACTAGTTTATCCTTTGTTTGTGTGTAACTCTTAATGACGATTCTATTCCAAACGGTAGCTCAATACTCACCACTCCATTTAGCATATTACTTCTTTTTCTTTTCGCAGTTGTTGGAGAGGGGGCAGTTGGTGCAGGAGTTGCATTTGTTTGGCTTGCGGAATGCACGAAGTAGGAAGTAGCCTGCGGCGATGACGGCTACTCCTAAAACGATGTATGTCAGTACTTCTTGCATCTCTTATGGGGGATTTGGTTACTGAGTTTGTATTCTTCTTGGTTCTCTTATGTGGGCTGAGGCTTGGCGATTCGTTATTCTTAGAACAGGGAGCCTATTTGGAATACGAGGAAACTGAGTAGCCATGCGATGCCGGTGGAGTATGCCATCGAGAAGAGCATCCACTTGGTGCTGGACTCTTTCTGTATGGTTGCCAAGGTGGATATACATGGGAAGTACAGTAAGATGAAGAGCATCAGAGAGAAGGCCGACAGGGGTGTGTAGAGGGGTTCGCCTGCGTCGTTGTGCAGACCGCGTAACTTCTCAGCCAATGGAATGACGCCAGCGTCGTTCTTCTCGGACACGTCCGTACCTTCTTCGACATCCTCTCCATAGAGCACTGCCATGGATGAGGCAATCACTTCTTTGGCTGCGCATCCTGCTACGAGACTGACTCCAGCACGCCACTCTAAGCCTAATGGACGGAAGACGGGTTCGATCGCTTTGCCAGCCTTACCGAGATAGGACTGCTCCAACTGTTCTTTGTGCGATAGTTCGTTCTGGTGGCGTGGGAAGTACCCTAAGCCCCAGATGATGATCGATGCCAATAGGACAATCGTTACTACTCGTGAGAACCACTCTTTGGCTTTGTCCCAAGTGTGTATCATTGCGTTTCGGAAGGTGGGTAGTCGGTATGGCGGCAACTCCATGACAAAGGGATTGCTCTCTTCCTTGAAGGCTATCTTACTGAGTAGCAGTGAGGTGAGTATGGCAATCAAGAGACCTATGAGGTAGATGGAGAGTAGTACGAGCGCCTGATGGTGAGGGAAGAAGGCTGCTACTAAGATGATATACACCGGTAGGCGTGCGGAGCAGGAGACGAACGGAACGGTCAAGATGGTCAGTAGTCGGTCCTTAGGGTTTTCCAATGTGCGGGATGCGAGAACGGCAGGAACGGAGCAGCCGAAGCCGATGATGTAGGGTATGAACGACTTGCCGTGAACGCCCATACGGTGCATGAGTTTATCCATGATGAATGCCGCACGCGCCATATATCCTGTGTCTTCCAGTACGGAGATGAAGATGAATAGTATCAGTATCTGTGGCACAAAGGCTAAGACTGCGCCTATGCCGGCTATCACACCATCCACCATGAGATCGGTGAAGATGCCTGGGGCAAAGGTGGTGCGCACCCAATTGGACAACCAGTCGATGCCTAACTCTATCCAATGCTGAGGGTATGCGCCTAATACGAATGTCGCTTCGAACATGAGGAACAAGAAGATGAATAGGATAGGGAATCCGAGCCACTTGTTGGTCAAGACCTTGTCGAGTGCATAGCCAAGGCTCTGTTTCTCTTCTCGTTTGTTATGCACCAAGGTCTCGCTTAGGGCACCACGAATAAAGCCGAACTTGAGGTCTGATATATAGGATGATATCTCTTCGCCGGACTCTTTCTCGAACTGTTCACGATAGCGTTTTGCCGTTTCTAAGATGGCATTACCATTGGGCAGTTTCTTGAACTGTTCGGTTGTAGTGCGGTCGTTCTCAATGAGTTTCAGGGCTACATATCGGCAGTGGTACAGTTCTTTGACGGAATCGTCTTGGTTGATCAATTGTTTGATGTCGGCAATGGCGGCTTCGACTTGTGTGCCGTAGTTGATATGAATATGCTTCTGCACTTTCGACTTGCCCTCGTAGACTTGTACGATAGCCTCCAGCACATTCTCTATGCCCCAGCCAGTGCGGGCAATGACGGGCACAATAGGAAAGCCCAACATCTTTTCGAGTGACTCATAATCGAGCTGGTCGCCAGTCTTCTGCAACTCATCGTACATGTTTAACGCCATCACCATGGGGTGGTTTCTATCGATAAGTTGCGTTGTCAAGAAGAGATTACGCTCGAGGTTGCCTGCATTGACGATGTTAAGCACGAGGTCTAATGGCTGGTTGTCGAGGAAATCGCGTACGTATAACTCTTCGGGCGAGTACTCTGTGAGCGAGTATGTGCCAGGTAGGTCTACCAAGTTGATGGTATATCCTCGATGGTGGAAAGTGCCTACTTTCGAGTCAACGGTTACACCGCTGTAGTTTCCCACTTTCTCGCGCATGCCTGTGGCGTAGTTAAAGAAACTGGTCTTTCCGCAGTTGGGATTGCCTACGAGTGCCACGGTGATGTTCTTCGACAGCGCCTCTACTTCGGCACGCACATGCTCTTCTATTGTACCATAGAAGTCGTTATCGGGATGGGCTTCTTCTGCCAACGAGACTACATCGATATTGCGAGCCTCAGCGCGACGGAGACTGACATGAGTGCCCATTATCTCATACTCCACAGGGTCGAGTAAAGGTGCGTTTTTGATGACCCGAACGACCTCGCCTTTCACGAATCCTAACTCCAATATACGATGCCTAAAACCTCCATGCCCATGTACTTTTAATATCATTCCACGTTCATTGGTTTTTAGGTCTGCCAATGTAAGAGACTTTTCCTCCATGATAATCATTATTTTTCAGGTTGCAAAGGTACGGAGTATTAGGTTGTGTTCCTATCGCCAAAAATGGGGATTTATTGATCTATCTCCTGCTCGCACTTCGTGCTCACGAAAAAAAAGTTGCTGGGTCGTTTTTGCCTTGCCGCTGCGATGGTTTCTTTTTCCTTGCCACTGCGTGGCAGAGAAATAAAGAGAAAGACTTGCACTGCGTGCAAGAGAAATAAAAAGACCACACTGCGTGCTAAAGGATAGCGGATTGGTGTGGTATTAGAAGCCTAAGACATTGACGACCTTGTTGCCGTAGTAGATATAGAGCATGCCGTCGATCATTCGCTTCTGCGGTTGGATGGATTTGTCCTCGCATGCCTCTACGGCGGTGCAAGGTTTAGGCTCAATGCTATTGAGGTAGATCTCTAAGTTAGAGTAGCCGCTCTCGGTGATGAGGCATCCGTCGTTGGGGTTCGTTGCATCTAAGCCGTGTGCTGTCTCCCACTCGTCGGGTATACCATCGGCATCGCTGTCGATGTATAGCGTTCCTTGCAGAGTAGGCCATCCGCCAACCACTTGTGGGTCGTCGATGATACCATTGCCAATTGTGCCTGTGCCAGAGGCAGTGGCATTGATCGTCTCATTGATGATGCGCCTATCTTGCCAGTCTTGCTGAGGTGCGTTGGCACCTACATCCTCCAAGACTCGAGCATAGGCCTCTTCGGCTGTCTCGATGGTATCGAGTAGCACATCTATCTCAGGTGACATCGTCGTAGAACGGAAGAGGGCTTTCGCTACTGCCGTATCTGAATAGGCGGAGTATTGCACACCGCAGTACCAGTTATCGGCAGTGATAGCAGGATAGTGCGACATATAGTTGCCTTCGATAAAATGGTGCGAGGTATCGCCTTCCTCCACACTTGCTGTACTCTGGTCGATACGCACCAAGCGGTGTACTTTGTTCGAGATTGTAATAGCACTCTTGGTATTGCCGGAGGCTGGTCCGTGTTTGTAGTAGTTGTTGAACATGTTCAACTCGTTACGCACATTGGGTACTTGGATTTTTATCTCTAATCCATAGCCGGAGTTTTCTGTTCCCCAATTGTATACCACATTATTTCGGTATTCGATGACTGCCAGAGTATCGTGTGCTCGTGCTCCATTGAAGCGAATATTACGGCTGTTGTTGTGTGCCACGAGGTTATGATGATAGGTGGCAAACTGTCCTCCCCATACGCCACAGTAGGAGCGAACGCCTTTCTTATGATTGGTACGATACAGTCCTTCTGCCACAAGGCACCACTGTACGGTGGTGTACTTATTGTCGTAGATAGCCAGACACTCTTCGTTAGCCCATGTCATGGTGCAGTGGTCGAGGATGACATGTTCGTAGTTCTCTACATCGGTGCCATAGGTGACATAACTATTGTCGGTAGGGATAGTCGGTCGAAAGCGCAGGTAACGCACAATGACATGTTTTCGTCGTGGTCCCCAATACCACATCTCGCCGCCTGTTGCGCCATTGAACAGCATGCTATGTCCGGTGATACATACTCCATCGCCTGGTGCTGACTGACCGGCAATCGTTAGGTAGTCACGCTTTACTTTTAGGTCTTCGAGTAGGGTGATGTTTCCTGCTACATTGAATACGACGGTCAAGGGTTCGTATACCGTCACTTGAGCCTCTACGATAGAGTCGGTTCCGGTAGTGCTAACCAGATGTCGTTGCTTGGTTTCGGTGTGCTTATACTGCTCTAACGCCCAACGGAGCGTGCCCTCGATTGGCGTCTCTTCTGAGGTGTAGTCAGCCAAAGAGGTGACTGTCACCACTTTTCCGCCACGCCCACCGATGGCGTACTTACCAAATCCTTCGGCAGAAGGGAAGGCGAGTGTCTGCTCTTCGGCGTAGGCAGATAGACCAAGCGTGAGCGCTGCGGCACAGAGTAGAACTCTATTCAGGATGCGTGTTACCAAACCTCTTGCGTGTTATTGTTAGGATTCTTGGGGTAATCGATGGTGTAATGCAGACCTCGGCTCTCTTTGCGCTCTAAGGCTTGACGGGTGATGAGGTAGCCTACATTGATCATGTTACGCAACTCGCATATATCTTTGGTAGGACGAACACGCTTGAAGAGGTCTTCTGTCTCTTCGTAAAGCAGGTCCAGACGCTCCCATGCACGGTGGAGACGGAGGTCGCTGCGCACGATACCCACATAGGTACTCATTATCTGCCCAACCTCTTTCACATCTTGATTGATAAGCACTTGCTCTTCGTTGGTCATGGTGCCTTCATCATTCCATTCGGGTACGCGCTCGTTGAAGTCGTAGGTATCGATGACTGACATAGCGTGACGAGCAGCTGCATCTGCGTATACCACTGCCTCAATGAGGGAGTTGCTTGCCAGACGGTTACCGCCATGCAGACCGGTGCAAGAGCACTCGCCTACGGCATACAAGCGGTTGATAGACGACTGCGCATCGAGATTGACTTTGATACCTCCGCACATATAGTGGGCACATGGTGCAACAGGGATATATTGCTTCGTGATATCGATACCGATGCTCAAGCACTTGGCATAGATATTTGGGAAGTGGTGTTTCGTTTCCTCAGGGTCTTTATGAGTGACATCGAGGCATACATGGTCTAAGGCATGAATCTTCATCTCGTTATCAATGGCCCGAGCCACAATATCACGAGGCGCAAGTGATAGGCGTTCATCGTATTTCTGCATGAACTCTTCGCCATTAGGGAGTCGCAATATACCTCCGTAGCCACGCATAGCCTCTGTGATCAAGTAGGCAGGGTGGGTCTCTCCTGGGTGGAAGAGAGCCGTTGGGTGGAACTGAACGAACTCCATATCTTTCACTTGTCCTTTGGCACGATAGACCATGGCTATACCATCGCCGGTGGCAATGTTTGGATTGGTGGTTGTGGCATAGACGGCGCCTGTGCCTCCGGTAGCCATTAAGGTGATCTTGCTCAAGTATGTATCAATCTTGCCTGTTTCTGGATTGAGTATATATGCACCGTAACACTCAATATCGGGTGTGCGGCGTGTGACCCGTACGCCAAGATGGTGCTGCGTGATGATCTCTACGGCGAAGTGGTTCTCGAGCACTTCGATATCTGGATGTTGCCGCACGGCTTCCATGAGTCCACGCTGTATCTCGGCTCCTGTGTCGTCTGCGTGGTGGAGAATACGGAACTCGCTGTGTCCACCCTCGCGGTGAAGGTCGAAACTGCCGTCCTGTTTCTTATCGAAGTTGACACCCCAATTGATTAACTCTGCAATCTGCTGAGGCGCATTGCGTACTACTTGCTCTACGGCAGCAGGGTCGCTTATCCAGTCTCCTGCAACCATTGTATCGTGAATATGCTTTTCGAAGTCATCTACCAACAGGTTGGTCACTGAGGCAATACCGCCTTGTGCCTTGGCTGTATTGGCCTCGTCTAAGGTCGTCTTGCAGCATAAAGCAATCTTATACTTACCTGCTTTCGCCATCTTCAGTGCGAAACTCATACCGGCTACACCACCGCCGATGATGAGTACATCATAACGCTTTGTCATTATGTTTATCTTTTGTTATACACATACGTGGGGTCGCCCTTTTATTCCGACGACCATAACACGCTGCAAAGTTACAACTATTATCTTAAATTTAACCACCCTCGCTACATTTTCTCGTAATTCACCTTATGGATAACCCTTTGTAACGTGAGGCGGAGATACACACCTATTGCACGCATCAATATTATTCCGTAACTTTGCCGCGCATTACTGAGCATGCATTGGATGCGGCAATAATGTGTTGAGTTACAAACATAACAACAATATATAATACTATGGTAAGTTACAAAGAATTAGGTCTTGTGAACACCCGTGATATGTTCGCAAAGGCAATCAAAGGCGGATATGCTATTCCCGCTTTCAATTTCAACAACATGGAGCAACTCCAGGCTATCGTTAAGGCATCGGCTGAGACAAAGAGTCCTGTTATTCTCCAAGTGTCTAAAGGCGCCCGCAACTACGCTAACCAAACGCTTCTCCGCTACATGGCACAAGGTGCTGTTGAGTATGCAAAAGAGTTAGGTTGGGAGCACCCACAGATTGTGCTTCACCTCGACCACGGTGATAGTTTCGAACTCTGCAAGAGTTGCGTAGATTTTGGTTTCTCAAGTGTTATGATTGACGGTTCTGCTCTGCCTTATGAGGAGAATATCGCTCTGACTAAGAAAGTGGTTGAGTATGCTCATCAGTACGATGTTACAGTTGAGGCTGAACTTGGCGTACTGGCTGGCGTAGAGGACGAAGTAGCCGCCGAAGAGAGTCACTACACCAAACCTGAAGAGGTCATTGACTTTGCTACCCGCACAGGTTGCGACTCGCTTGCTATCTCGATTGGTACAAGTCACGGTGCCTATAAGTTCAAACCAGAGCAATGCAAGGTTGACCCTAAGACCGGTCGTCTTGTACCTCCTCCATTGGCATTTGATGTACTCGATGCAGTGATGGAGAAACTTCCTGGTTTCCCAATTGTACTTCACGGTTCATCTTCTGTACCACAAGAGTATGTTGATATGATCAACCAATATGGTGGTAAGCTTGAGGCTGCTGTCGGTATCCCTGAGGAGCAACTCCGTAAGGCTGCGAAGAGTGCAGTATGCAAGATCAATATCGACTCGGATAGCCGTCTTGCTTTCACCGCTGCCGTTCGTAAGGTGTTCTGGGAGAAGCCCGCAGAGTTTGACCCACGTAAATACTGCGGTCCTGCTCGTGATCTCATGGAGCAACTCTACAAGCACAAGATCATCAATGTGCTTGGTTCTGACGGTAAAGCAGAGTAATCGTTTAAGAAACATCAATACCCAAGAGGCTGTCTACTATTGTTAGGCGGCCTCTTGTGTTTTTATTGCCGTTCATAACACCACAGATAAATTACTCAATGCACTGAGTAAAATTACTCAATGCATTGAGTAATTTCTGTGGATGCGCTGTATGTATCACAATATCAGTGGAATGCAATGGTATGTTTTATTGTTCTTATGCGGCTGAGTCCTTTTTGTGAGTATTCATAATTTGTATTACCTTTGTCGAGACTAAATTATTATCTTGCATGCGACGGGTGATTGTATTTATAAGTGTTCTTTTGGCGGTGGGTGTTGCTATGGCACAGAAGCCGCAGTTCCTTTATAATGTGGACTTTGCGACTTACTTCGATAACCGTGAGTATAAGGACCCTCATCAACGCGCACAGACTATCTTTGCGTTGCGCTTATCGCCTGAGATAGGTGTGGGTTTTACGGACAAAGAGGGTGGTACGCATAAGGTATTGGCAGGAGTGCACTATACTCAGCCTATGGGTAGCAACTGGAAAGACTTGCATGTAGACCCGATTGCTTTTTACCAATATGAGTATAAAGGTTTCTCTCTGCACTTTGGTGAGATACCTTATAAGCACTTTATCCGTCAGTTGCCTGACTATCTGCGTTATGATTCTATTGCTTACGCTTATCCTAATATACAGGGTGCGCTTTTGCAGTATCAGTCGAAGCATGGGTATGTGGAGTTCATGTGTGACTGGAGGGGATTGCAATCGCCAACGAGGCGTGAGATGTTCCGTCTCACTATAGATGGGGAATACACTTATAGGCATCTCTTTCGCTATTTCGTAGGGGGTATTGCGCAACTCAATCATAAAGCCAATTATGCTCAACCGACACCTCGTGAGGGAGTGGCCGATGACGCATATATATCTCCTAATATCGGTATTGACTTTGCAGCGCCCACGCCTTTGGACACAATCCTATTGCGTGCGCATTACATCTATGGTTATCAACGGTATAGGGAGACGAATACTCTCTATCAGCCTCAAGGATTCATGCTTGAGTTTATGCTTTCGTGGCGCTTCTTGGGCGTGAAGAATACCTTCTATGTAGGCAATAACCTTATGCCGCTTTATGGGATGTTTGGTGCGGACCTCAATCAAGGTGACCCGTTCTATCAGTCGCCATTATATAACCGTACGGACTTGTATATCTACCTTGTGCGTAAGGGTTTCGTCAACTGCTATTTCTCGTGGAATATGCATTATACGCCGCAAGGTGGATTGCAGCATCAGCAACAACTTATCGCTCTATTCAGTTTGGATGGGCTACATAAAAAAGAAAAGTTGAGGGGACTCTTTGATAAGTAACCTCAACTATTCCTTATAGAGACAATTCCCTATTTCTTAATGCGCTGACTCGCTAAGACGAAGTAGACTATCAGTGCCAGATAGGCTACTATACCTACGGTGGCGGCTGCGGAGGAGGTTGCCCAATCGCTGAGGTAACACTCGGCACCGCAGAACTTTATCACGGCACTCACTACACCCATCAATGCGCCACCTGCAATGAATCCGCTGGCGATGAGTGTGCCTTTCTCTTGGCGTTTCTGTGCCAACGCTTCTGCTTGTTCGCCGTCCTTTGCACGCTTACGGCTGACAAACCACGAGATAGCACCGCCTACCAATAGCGGTGTGTTCAGGTTCAACGGGATGAACATTCCTAATGCGAATGCCAATACGGGTACTCCCATGAAGTTAAGCACTAACGCCAATATCGCTCCTGCGAGGTATAGCATCCATGGTGCTCCTTGTCCGCTCATCAATGGTTCTATCACCGCTGCCATTGCGTTGGCCTGTGGGGCTACCAAGGCGTTCTCTCCGGTGAAGCCGTAGGTTTTGTTCAGGATAATCATCACGCCGCCTACGGTAGCCGCTGATACCAGTGTGCCGAGGAACTTCCATGTCTCTTGTTTCTTAGGCGTAGTGCCTATCCAATATCCTATCTTTAGGTCGGTGATAAATCCGCCTGCCATCGATAAGGCAGTACATACCACACCGCCGATGACCATTGCGCCTACCATACCGCTTGAGCCTTTCATGCCTATTGCGACGAACACCACTGAAGCGATGATCAGTGTCATCAATGTCATGCCACTCACGGGGTTACTGCCCACAATGGCAATGGCGTTGGCTGCTACCGTGGTGAATAAGAAGGCGATTACCGCTACTACTACGAATGCTACGAGTGCTTGCCAAACATTGTGCAGTACGCCTACCCAGAAGAATACGAAGGTGATTAGCAACGCTGCCGCTATGGCTATGACGAGGAAACGCATACTCAAGTCACGCTCGGTGCGGAGGGTTGCGGTTGCGACTGCTTTGCCCTTGCCACCGAGTTCTTTCCCTGCAAGTCCAACTGCCGACTTGATTACGCCCCAACTCTTGACGATACCTATCAGTCCTGCCATGGCGATAGCACCGATACCGATGTTGCGTCCGTAGTCGGTGAATAGCACTTGCGGGTCGGCTGCCTCCATGCCCGGTACGGAACCTAAGAGAGGTAGCAGTACCCACCATACGAAGAACGAGCCGGCACATATCACGGCTGCATATTTCAGTCCTATGATATAGCCAAGACCTAATACAGCGGCGCTTGTGTTGATGGAGAAGACAAGTTTGAACTTCGTTGCCAGTGCCTCACCCCACCCTATCATGCGCGTGCTCAGACTCTCGGTCCATAGACCAAAGGTCGATACGACAAAGTCGTACAATCCGCCGATGCCCGCAGCCCATATCAAGGGTTTGGCTTGACTGCCGCCTTGCTCACCGGAGACCAGTACTTGCGTTGTGGCTGTTGCTTCGGGGAAGGGATATTCGCCATGCTTCTCTTGTACGAAGTACTTACGGAAAGGAATGAGGAAGAGTATGCCGAGGCATCCACCAAGGAGCGAAGAGAGGAATATCTGCATGAAGTTGACCGTGATGTCGGGATACTTCGCCTGAAGGATATACAAGGCTGGGAGTGTGAAGATGGCTCCTGCTACTATCACGCCGCTTGAGGCACCGATGGACTGGATAATCACATTCTCGCCGATGGCGTTCTTACGGTGCAGGGCAGAGGATAGGCCTACGGCAATGATGGCGATAGGGATGGCTGCTTCGAAGACTTGTCCTACTTTCAGTCCCAGATAGGCCGCTGCAGCGGAGAATATCACCGCCATCAAGACACCCATCAGTACGCTGTAGGGCGTGACTTCTAAGGGGTTGTCTTTTGCGGGTAATATGGGTTCATACTTCTCCCCATCTTTCAAGGGGCGATTTGCGTTTTCGGGTAATTGTACTTTTGCCATAGTTCTTGAACTTAACGGTCAATAATGGGACAAAGGTACGGAGTATTTTTTAATTGTGCAAAGGGCGGATTTTAGTGGGAAAAGTCGGGAAAATGGGGTTTGTGCGTTTTTGGGTCGTTAAAAGTGGGCTGAAGGCAGTCTGGAAGCGGCTTGAGAGTAGGGTACAACCTCGGTAAAGTAAGCTGTATCAACCGTGTATCAACCGTGTTTGTACCGTGTTTGTCTCGTCATAAGCCGCAGACGATCTCGGGGCAGGGTCGGGGCAATTTCGGGATGGTCTTGGGATAGGTTTGGTGGGTTTTCTTGGTACTCTCGGGATGGTCTTGGGGAGTTTTCGGAATGTTTTCGGGATGAGTGGGGTTGGGGTTCTTGCGGATGTGCATGTAAATTGCTTGGTACTTGCATATCTGAGAAAGATGCACTACCTTTGCAAGCAATAAGATCGCTTACAAATTATCTAATACAATATAGTTATGTATAAGTATATGTCGGCCGAAGAAGCGGCTGAGTTCATTGAGAATGGTGATGTCATCGGCATGGGTGGCTTTACGCCCGCCGGCGCACCAAAGGAAGTACCTACAGCGATAGCACATCGCGCTGAGGCTTTTCATGCAGAAGGTAAAGAATTCAAGGTAGGCGTCTATACGGGCGCAAGTACAGGTGACAGTTGCGACGGCATGTTGGCTCGTGCGCATACGATAGCGTTCCGTACGCCTTATCAGTCGAATAAGGACCTGCGCGCCGAGATCAACAATCAGGATGCGCATTACTTCGATATGCATCTGTCGCAGTTGGCTCAAGAGTTGCGTTACGGCTTCCTGCCTAAGCCTAAGTTCGCTATTGTGGAGGCTTGTCAGGTAACGGATGATGGCGAGATTGTTCCGACGGCTGGTGTGGGCATTATGCCTACTATTTGCCACCTTGCGGACCATATCATCGTTGAACTTAACGAGGCTATGCCTGCTTGTATGCGTGGTCTTCACGATATCTACGAGCCGCTTGACCCACCTTTGCGTCGTGAGATACCTATTTATAAAGTGAGTGACCGTATCGGATCGGACTGTATCAAGGTTGACCCTAAGAAGATTATCGCTATTGTTAAGACAAATCGACCCAATGAGGTGGGTAAGTTTGCGGCATTGGATGCCACGACGGCTCAGATTGGTGCGAATGTGGCTCTCTTCTTGGAGAACGAGATAAAGGCAGGTCGTATCCCAAAGACTTTCTTGCCTATCCAATCGGGTGTGGGTAATATCGCAAACGCTGTCTTAGGTGCATTGGGTGAGAACCCACATATTCCGGCATTTGATATGTATACCGAGGTTATCCAAGACGCCGTTGTTGGGCTTATGAAGGAAGGGCATGTGCGGTTTGCATCGGGTTGCTCGCTGACTGTGGGCGCAGAGAAACTGCAAGATATCATTGACCATATCGATTTCTTCCGCGATAAGATTGTTCTTCGTCCGCAGGAGATTTCGAATAACCCTGAAGTGGCACGCCGCCTGGGACTGATCACTATCAACACTGCTCTCGAGGCCGATATCTATGGTAACATCAACTCGACGCATGTGTTGGGCACGAAGATGATGAATGGTATCGGCGGAAGTGGTGACTTCACGCGTAATGCTTATATCAGTATCTTCACTACGCCGAGTGTTGCTAAGAATGGCGCTATCTCGTCGTTCGTTCCGATGGTGTCTCACCTTGACCACAGCGAGCACTCGGTTAAGGTCATCATTACGGAGCAGGGTATTGCCGACCTCCGTGGGAAGAGTCCTATCCAGCGTGCGGAGTGCATCATCGAGAACTGCGTCTCGCCGGATTATAAACCAATGTTGCGCGAGTATCTCGCTTTGTCGAAGAAGTCGCATACGCCGCATAACTTGGCCATTGCTACTGCTATGCACCGCGAGTTCGCTGCTTCGGGCGACATGCATAATACTGATTTCCAAAAATATCTATAAGGCGTCCAAAACGAGTACTGCGTGTGGCTACCCATTCGTCAGTTTGAAAATAGATACAAAAAAAAGCAGGCTACCCTTATCGGGTAGCCTGCTTTCCTAATAATTTCCTCAAGCAATTAGAATGGGAGGTTGTCTTCCGATTCTCCCATTGAGTTATCTGCACTTTCAAAGTTCTGCACGTTAGCCTTAGGTTGAGGGTCTGCAGCAGGAGCAGCAGCAGGTTGAGCCGTTTGTGCAGCAGTGTTATTCTCTGCCGAACCTGCACCTTTCGCAATCTTCCATGCACGAACACTCGTATACCAACGACCATTGAACTCGCGGCTCTCTAAGTCGAACGAGACAGTTACTACCTCGTCTATTTGGCAAGAGTTATTCTTGATACGGTCCTCACCAAACACCTCGAAGCACACTTTCTTTGGGTATTGCTCTTGGGTCTCGAGTACATAACTCTGCGATTTCCAAGGGTTACCTGCTTTGCTTGTGCCCTCTTGGAGTGGCAACACGCTAATGATTTTTCCTGTTACTTCCATTGTCTTGTCTTTTCTTAGCCTTTTATTGCAGCGATACCTGGTAATACCTTACCCTCGATAGCCTCAAGCAGGGCACCGCCTCCGGTTGATATATAACTTACTTTATCTGCCATACCGAACTTATTGATACAAGCCACTGAGTCGCCACCACCAATAAGACTATAAGCACCCTTAGCGGTTGCTTTAGCGATAGCCTCAGCGATAGCCTTACTACCTGCGGTGAAGTTATCGAACTCAAACACGCCTGCAGGTCCGTTCCAAAGGATAGTCTTGGCATCCTCAATAACAGCAGCAAAAGCCTTCTGTGTCTCAGGTCCGGCATCCATACCTTCCCAACCATCAGGAATAGCATTAGCGGCTACTATCTGTGTGTGAGCATCGTTCGAGAAGTTGTCGGCTGCTACGCAGTCGCTACCAAGAACCAAGTTAACGCCTTTGGCTTTGGCTTGAGCGATGATATCGAGGGCAAGATCTAACTTATCGTCCTCGCAGATAGAGTTACCGATCTTACCACCTTGTGCCTTAGCAAAAGTGTAGGTCATACCACCACAGAGAATGAGGTTATCGACCTTATCCATGAGGTTCTCGATGATACCAATCTTGGTTGATACCTTACTACCACCCATGATAGCGGTGAAAGGATGCTTGATGTTGCTCAACACATTGTCTACTGCGTTCACCTCTTTCTCCATCAGATAGCCTAACATTTTGTTATCGGCATCGAAATAATCGGCAATAACAGCGGTAGAAGCATGTTTACGGTGAGCAGTACCAAAAGCATCATTAACATAGCAGTCGGCATAACTTGCTAAGGTCTTAGCAAACACTTTCTGTTTCTCTTTCATCTCTTTCTTGGCTGCCTCATAAGCAGGGTCCTCTTTGTCGATACCAACAGGTTTACCTTCCTCTTCAGGATAGAAACGAAGGTTCTCGAGCAGCAATGCTTCGCCTGGCTTAAGGGCTGCTACCTCTGCTGCGGCTTTTGCACAGTCGGGAGCAAACTTCACATTGACGCCCAATAAGTCGGATACAGGTTTCACAATCTGACCCAACGACATACTCATATTGACTTTGCCTTTTGGCTTACCCATGTGGCTCATGATGATAAGTGCACCACCATCTGCCAATATCTTCTTTAATGTAGGAAGGGCACCACGGATACGGGTGTCATCAGTTACTACTCCATTCTCGTTCAATGGGACATTGAAATCGACACGTACAATCGCTTTCTTTCCCGAAAAATTGTATTGATCAATTGTCATAATACAGGTTATTTAGTTAATTTATTTATTCGAATATTGTGTCTAACAGAATTCGGTGCAAAGTTACGGAAATTATTTGCTCATCGCAAACATTTTCTCGATAGGAATTATTGCCTTTTTTACTACTTCGCTATCGACCTCTATCTCGTTGGACTCATCACGCAGGCATTGAAAGACCTTCTCGAGCGTGTTCATGCGCATGAAGTTACACTCGTTGCAAGCACACGACTTATCGCCTTCAGTCACTTCGGGAGGCACAGGAATGAAGGTCTTATCCTTGCATGCCTCGTTCATCTTATGCAGTATGCCGCTCTCAGTTGCTACAAGAAAGACCTTGTCGTCGCTATGGATGGCATAGTTGAGTAAGTACTTCGTACTGCCTACCACATCTGCCAACTCTACCACCGGTCCTTTGCACTCTGGGTGAACCAACACTTTTGCCTCGGGATATTGTTTCTTGAGGGCGATCAACTTCTGCAACGAGAACTTCTCATGCACATGGCAACAACCGTCCCAAAGAGCCATATTGCGTCCGGTCACACTATTGATATAATTACCTAAGTTACGATCGGGACAGAACAGAATATTCTGTTCCTTCGGCAACTGCTCTACTATCTTGAGGGCGTTCGACGAGGTGACCACAATATCGGTCAATGCCTTTACGGCTGCCGAAGTGTTCACATAACTCAACACCATATAGCCAGGGTGCTCCGCTTTCCATTGCTTTAGGTCTTCGGCATCGCAACTATCGGCGAGAGAGCAACCTGCGTTCATGTCGGGTATCAGCACTTTCTTATCGGGACAGATGATCTTGGCGGTCTCGCCCATGAAATGAACACCACACAACACGATGATATCGGCATCGGTTTCTTTGGCTTTGCGTGCCAACTCCAGACTGTCTCCAACAAAGTCGGCTATGTCTTGTATCTCGGCTACTTGATAATAATGCGCCATGATGACTGCATTTTTTTCTTTTCGTAGTCGATTGATCTCTGCTATCAATTGATCTGAACTCATATCCACGAAATAATATATATACTCTTTTTTTATTAAATCTTTTGTTTTTCTTGTAGCGTATTTTTTGTTGAAAACTTCCGCATCTCCTTTTCTCTTAACCGGTTACAAATGTTGAAAACTATCCCTCTTTCTCGTTCCTTGTTCATAATTTTGAGTTAATAACATGCTTTTTTGAGTTTTCAACATCTTTCAACATCGTTATCAACAGGGGAATGTTAATAACTCCGTCTCATATTCTGTTACAACCACTTTTTCAACTTAAAGATAGCCAAAACGAGCAGTGTGAACACCACCATCATGGCTACGGCAAAGAGGTATCCGTGGTGCCAATGTAACTCTGGCATAAAGTCAAAGTTCATGCCATACATGCTCGCAATGAGTGTAGGTGGAAGGAAAATAACATTGACCACAGTGAATATCTTGATGATCTTGTTCTGTTCGATATTAACCAAACCGAGGAAGGTATCTTGCAGGTAGTCCAGACGGTCGAAACCAAATCGTGTGTACTCGAACAATGAATTGATATCCTTAATAATCATTGTCAATCGAGGTTGCAACTCGCTCGGAATAAAGTCGCATTTGAGTAGGTTCGATATCACGCGTTGTTTATCCATGATATTCTGTCGGATGATAGTCACTTTTTCCTGCAAGTCCTTGATCTGTATCAGTACATCTTCGTCGACATGGTCGCTCGTCTTATTGATTTCCGATGATAGGTTGGTAATCAAGTCGGTGGTGTCCTCAATCATATCGGCATCGTATTCCACACGAGTCTCCATCAGTGCCACAAACACATGGAAGCCTGTTGGGAAGTTACGCGTATTGACGAACATTTTCTTCACCGTATCGTTAAATGAGTTTAGTTCCGCATCGCGTACGGTGACCAGTACGCCGTTCTTGATGATGAAGTTGACAGGCTCTATGTCGAAGTTATTCTGCAAAAAGTTTGAGTTTGCCACAATCGAATCGTCGGTCTGCATATATCGACTCGACATCTCGATCTCTTCCATCTCTTCGTCTTCCTGAATATAGATCTTCAAGAACTGCTCCAACTCGCTTTCTACCTCTTCTTTCACATCGAGTAGGTCAATCCAGATGATATCTTTCTTGTCAATCTTCTTCAAGATATCCAAGGTCTTCGATATCTTTATCTTCTCGGACTCTTTATAGAATATTCTCAGTTCTGACATGGCTTTTCTTTTAGTAGTGTTTCTATTAGGTTGGTTAGTCCGACAAACTCTTCCACGGATAACTGTTCGGGTCGTTTGTCAAAGATACTCGCTGTGCAGTACTCTTTGTCTATCAGGCTCTGCAACGAGTTGCGTAACTGCTTTCGACGCTGATTAAAGGCGGTCTTCACGATGGTCTTAAAAAGTGTTTCGTTGCAGTCGAGACTCTGTCGATCGTTGCGAGTCAGTCGCACAACTGCCGACTTCACTTTAGGCGGAGGCAAGAACACATTCTCGTCTACCGTGAAGAGGTATTCGATATTATAATACGCTTGCAGCAATACGGATAAGATCCCATAAGCCTTCTTGCCAGGTTTCGAGGCGATGCGCTCTGCCACCTCTTTTTGTATCATGCCGACACAGCAAGGGATCGAGTTGCGATGTTCCAGTACTTTGAAAAAGATCTGTGATGAGATGTTATACGGATAGTTGCCTATCACGCAGAACGGCTGATGATTGGGATATAACTGGTCTAAGTCTAAACGCAGAAAATCGCCCTCTATGAGGTGCAATTCCGGATAATAAACCTTTAGATAATCTACCGATTCGCTGTCTAACTCTATTGCTGTTAGGTCAAATAGAGGATTCTGGAGCAAGAACTGAGTAAGCACTCCCGTTCCTGGTCCTACTTCAAGCACTGGTATTCGAGCATCGACTACCAAACTCTCTGCTATGGCTCGTGCAACACCTAAATCCTTCAGAAAGTGCTGACCCAGAGCCTTCTTCGCACGTACTTGTTGCATCTTGGTGATAGTCCATATAGGGTAAATTTGGTTTATAATAGGTTACTAATTTGGTTTTCCAACTTTTCTTAGTAACTTTGCAATCGCAAAAGTACGACAATTATTTTAATGATGCAACGGTTAGCACATATAATAACGCAAATAATAGATTTTTTCTATCAACCTTTCCGAAAAATATGCTCAGAGCAGTTCTTTCGGTATGGTGCTTGTGGCTCTGCTAACATGGTTCTCGACTGGGTTTTATACTTTATCGTCTATAACTTTGTGCTGCGCCACCACGAACTCAATCTCTATTTCGTCACACTCTCGTCGCATATCGCTGCGTTGTGTATTGTCTTTCCTATCACTCTCTTCACGGGTTTCTGGCTCAATAAGTATGTCACCTTCAAGCAGTCCTCGCTCAAGGGTTACCGGCAGTTGTTGCGCTATATCCTTATTGTCTGCCTCAATCTACTTATCAACTATTTTGGGTTGAAACTGCTGGTCGATATATGCGGACTCTACCCTACTCCGTCGAAGATGATTGTGACGGTCGTCACTGTGGCTGTGTCCTACTTCGGACAAAAATACTTCTCCTTTAAGTCCTGACTATGACGCGCAAAACATTGCCATATCAGAAGATTATCAATGTCCTACTCATCCTAATTGCTTTAGGATATCTACTCTATCGGCTTCTCACTTTTAACGACTACCCCGCTTTCTTTGCGCATTTTCAGTCCTGTTCCCTTGCCGACTACTGTCTGCTTGTCATCGCTTTTCTGCTCTTTCCTCTCAATATAGCCATCGAAGCGTTCCGGTGGCAGTATCTCTTGCGCGATGTCGAACCAATCTCTTTTCGGGAAGCCAATCGGCAGGTCTATTATGGCTGCGTAGGTGCTTTCATCACGCCTAACCGCTTAGGTGAGTATCCCACACGGGCACTTCTGCTGAAGGATCAGTCGCACTATTTGCAGGCTATCACACTCGGATTCGTGGGTAGTTTTGCTATGCTATGTATCATCGAAGTCATTGGTATCACCGCTGTGGTATATTTCTTTTTGCATTATGTGCAGAACTCCACTTCGCAAGTCATCATCTTTACTTGTTACCTTATTCTCGTTCTTGCTCTTTTCTTGATATTGATTTTTTTCCCACGGATATACGCTTTTTGCGCTACACGCTTTCATGGTAAAGCGTTGCAGATACTCGAAGCCACCGCACACCTTGGCTATAAGCGTTTTTTTATCCTCTGCCTACAAACGCTTTTGCGGTATCTTATTTTCTCGTTCCAACTCTATTGTTTCCTCTATTTCTGCGGAGTACCTCTCTCTTTCCTACAAGCCATTATTGCTATTCCTTCCTATTATTCCTTAGTCAGTATCATGCCCTCTATCCCTGTTGCCGATACTATATTCCGTGGCAGTTGGGCTCTCATTGTCTTCTCTTTCTTCACACCCAACACTCCGAATATCGCCACCGCCGTACTCCTTATCTGGATCATCAACACCGTCATACCGATGCTCATTGGTATGGTCACGAGTAGATGATATATGTATGATGTATGTGCGCTAAATGGCTAAACATAATCACTTTGTTCAAATGTGCGTTTTTTTAAGATTTTTTCCCTTTAGACCACTCTTCTCAGTGGACACTTTTTATCGAAGGAATAAGCAACCCATAAAAAGTTTCAAATTTTAGGATTAACATTCTTTCTAATCCCCATAGCTTCCATCATTCGCTAAGGTAATATCCCAATCTTTTTCCAAAAGTTGCGGAATAACTTTTCCAAAAGTTGCGGAATGTTTGCATTATTCATCTGTTTTTCATATAGTTACATCAATAATAAAATAACTGATTTTGGTATAATTTTTGCACGATCATTTGGCATATTTTGAGTCTATTATTTGACCTTCTCTTTTATGTACACCACCACACAGGCTATAGTATTACATCTGCAGAAGTATAACGACAAGACTTCTATCTTGCATACTTACACGCAGGATGCAGGGCGGGTGCAGTATATTGTGCATATCACAAAGAAGAACAACCTAATGGCGCAGTTGCAGCCTTTATCGATTATTGAGATAGAAGCCAATACGCTAGGCACGTCCTCGCAACTACCTCATATCAAGTCCGTTCGACTGGTACAAGTGCCACAAGACACCGATATACGACACCTCACTGTTTCTATTTTTATAGCCGAGATACTATATAAGATTCTTCGGCATCCCCTACCCGACCAGCCGTTGTTCGATTACTTAGTGCAAGCCATACAAGACCTCAACACATCCGCTACGATAGAGAACTGCCACTTGCAGTTTATGATCAACCTCACCAATTACTTAGGCATCATGCCCAATATCGATGCTGAAGCTGATTGGTTGGATATGCAAACGGGACTCACCACTGCGACGAAGCCTGCCCATAAGGATTTCTTTGATAAGGACGAGATACAACTGCTCAATGCATTGTCGTTTTCTACCGATGTGAATATCTCACGCGCGACACGCCAACAACTGCTCGATAAGTTATGTCGTTACTACGAACTACATCTTAACGATTTCTACATACCCAAATCATTGGATATACTCAAGGAATTATTTGACTGAATACTCCTAATCCGATCCATACAAGATTGTGCAGGAGAAACAAAATATTCGCTTTTGTGGTGTGTTTCTTGTTGAAGTAATAGGTCAGCAAAGCCGTTAAACCCAATATAGTGATAGGAAGCAACGACGAAAAGTGTTCGGGTGGGAAGAACATCATGATGGCTGATAGGAACATCGAGACGCCAAAACAGATGAGATAACTTTGGATGCTATATATCTCGTCGCGCAAAGCTGCTACGGCAAAGCATAGTGTCAAGAGGCTCTCGAACGCCAAGGTACTCAATTGGACTATCTGCCAAGTGCTTAACTCGGCAGCATGGGTACGCGATACGATATATGACGGGCTGCCTAAGCATATCCAGCCGAAGTGCTGCATGAGGGCAGCGTAGATAAGTATCACACCCACCCCAATCAGCGAAGCCAACCACACGCGCAGGTTGAGTGAACGCTCTACGTAGAACATCAACCACAACATCGGAATAAAGAGCAAGATGTCGGGTATCAATAGGCTGGCAAGACACAGCAAGATAGTAGCCAGAAGACTCTCTTCTACGGCATGTGGTTTACGGAAGGTCTTCAATGTGAGCAATGAGGCAAGCAGGAAAGCGAGAACAACCAATTGGTCTTTCCATGCAACATGGAGTGTTGAGAGGCTACCTATAAACAGCATGTATAGTGCAACGAGGGTGGTAGATTGTGTTCTTGTGACGCCCATATCTAAGGTGATGAGCATCAGTAGCACGGCATTCACCACCATAGCTAGATAGGTACCCAAGAGAGTGAAGATATAACCCGCACTCAAGTCGGTGCCGATGAAATCGGGTACCCATAACAATGTGCTTATAATCAAGTTGATGACTACAAGAACATTACTGTCTATCACTTTACCAAGCGTGTTCCTCATATCTTTTATAACCATAGGCGGAATATTTCGTATTCCGCCTATGTGGTAGTGTTTATTCTACAAAACCTAAGCGTTCGAGTAAGTGCTTCGGGTCAGCCTCTTGCCCACGGAACTCTTGATAGAGTTCGGCAGCATCACGCGTGCCTCCCTGCTCCAGCAGGTGTTGGAAACGCTTAGCGACTTCGGGGTTGAGGATGTCTCCTGTCTCAGCAAAAGCCGAGAAAGCATCGGCATCGAGCACAGCCGACCACGTGTAACTATAGTAACCTGCCTCGTAGCCGGTGGTGAAGATATGGTTGTAGAAAGTGGAACGATAGCGTACGATAATCTCAGGTATCATACCCATCTTCTGCATCGACTGTGCCTCGAAAGCGTTGACATCGAAGTCGGCAGTGTCGCATATCTCGTGATAGTCCATATCGAGGATAGAAGCCGAGAGTAGTTCGGTCTCGACAAAGCCTTTGTTGAAGGTCTTGGCGTTGTTGATCTTAGCAATCAGTGAGTCGGGGATGACCTCGCCTGTCTGATAATGGAAGGCATAAGTCTTCATTATCTCAGGACGATAGCAGTAGTTCTCCATGAATTGGGAAGGCAGTTCGACAAAGTCGCGTGGGGTATTCGTTCCCGACAGCGTTTTGTAGGTAGCCTTCGACTGCAGACCGTGGAGGGCATGTCCGAACTCATGAAAGAGTGTCTCGACATCATCCATAGAGAGCAGCGATGGATTGCCTTGTGTAGGACGGTTGAAGTTGCCGACATTGATGATGACAGGACGATGGTCTACGCCTTCGGCATCGACATACTGACTGAGGATATTGTTCATCCAAGCCCCAGGACGTTTGCCGGCACGTGGAAAATAGTCGGTGTAGAAGATGCCCACGAGGTTACCCTCGGCATCGGTTACCTTGAAGACCTCGACCTCTTTGTTATAAACGGGCATGTCCTTTAGTGGCTCGAAGTTGAGACCATAGAGGTTGTGTGCCAGTTGGAAGACGCCCTTGCGGACATTGCTGAGCTCGAAGTAAGGCTTCAGTTCCTCTTCGTTGAGGTCGTACTTAGCCTTACGCAGTTTCTCGGCATAGTACCACCAGTCCCACGGTTGCAGTTTCTCACCTGGGAGGTCTTGTTCGAGAAGTGCTTGCAGTGCTGCAGCCTCACGCTTTGCTGCAGCCAGACTGGGTTGCCATACGGACTGCAGGAAAGCATCGACGGTTTTACTGTCCTTAGCCATACAGTCGGAGAGAATATAGTCGGCAGGGCAGTTATAACCAAAGAGATGCGCTTTCTCTACACGCAGTTTCATAGTCTTAACGATGACGGCTTTGTTGTCGTACTCGTTGTCGTGGTTACCACGGGTGGTGTATGCCATCAGCAGTTCGTGACGCAGTTCACGGTTGTCGCAGTACTGCAGTACAGGCGTGAAACTGGTGCGCTTAGGCGTAAAGAGCCATGCATCGGGACGACCGGCAGCCACTGCCTCTTCTTTCGCTGCAGCCTTGGCACTCTCGGGTAGACCCGATAGTTGTGCTTCGTCGGTGACGAAGAGCTGGTAAGCATTGGTCTCGGCTACCACGTTATTGCCGAACTGCAGAGAGAGTAGACCGAGTTCCTTGTTTATCTCTTTGAGTCGCGCTTTCTGTTCAGGATTGAGGTTAGCACCATTGTTAACGAACGCCTTATAGGTCTCGGTGAGTAGACGCATCTGTTCGGCATTAAGACCGAGTTGTTCTCGTTGCTCATAGACGGCTTTAACACGCTGGAAGAGTGAGTCGTTGAGTAGGATTCCATCGCTCAAGTCGGAGAGTAGGGGAGAAACCTCTTCGGCGATAGCATTCATCTCATCATTGCCATCTGCCTCAAGGACATTGAAGAAGACTCCTGATACACGCTCGAGAAGTCCTCCTGCACGGTCGAGAGCCACGATAGTGTTCTCGAAGGTAGGTGCTTCCGGATTGTGGGTGATAGCATCTATCTCGGCTTGGTTTTGAGCAATAGCCTCCTGGAAAGCAGGCAGGTAATGCTCGTTCTTGATCTGGTCGAAAGCAGGTACTCCATACGGAGTGTTCCCCTCTGTGAGAAGAGGATTGGTGTTGTTGTTACATGCCATAAGCGTAAAGAGCGCAAGGCCCATTAATAGATTATTTGTTCTCATTTTCTGTAGTATTTGTATCGTTAGTAGTATCCGACTCATCGGATTGTATCTTCACGTTCTTGCGCATAGACTCACGGATGGTCTTACGCAGGTTAGCCGATTCCTTGTCTACCTCCTTATGGAAGAATGGCTTGAAGTCTTGGGCATACTTACATTTTGCCAACTTGATATGCAGGTCGTCGATATTACCGGAGACATTGACGCCGAGGTAGATAGGTGAGAGGACATTGATATCGTAGTCGAAGGTCATGTCGAGGTTATGTCGTCCACCGAGAGCGACCATGTAGTTGTCCATGGATACACAGAACGGATAGACGTCGATCTCTTTCTTGTAGACCGTTATCTCGGCAGAGAGGCTATCGATCTTGTTCTCGGTCTTCTTGTTGAACAGCAGCAGTTTAGATATCGTGCTAAAGGTCTTGCTATCCATGACGACAAGGTCTTTTCCGAAGATGCTACATGCTCCACGGAGAGTGGATGGCTTGAGCTCGTACTTCGCATTAGTGTAGGTCTCGGCAGCGAGATGGAACTCGGCGGCACCCTTGAAGGAACGCAACATAGGTACGATAGAGTCGAGTTGCGGAATCATGTGGATGAGTTCCTCGATGTTGACATCTATCATGTGGTAGTCGAAGCCGACATAGATATGGTTGCGACGTGGAGTACGGTACATAGCCGTGAGTTGCAGTTTGGCCGCATTGCATACGAAACCGACTTCCTCCAGCACCAGTTTGCCGTCTTGGATGTATATCTTACCCTTTAGGTTATGTGCCACTTCGTTGAAGACAACCGCCTCTTTAATGTGGGTGTTGAGAGCCACATTGACATGGAGAGGAACGAGGAAGGGGTTCGCTTCGCTTGTTGTTTGCGTTGTTGCTGTTGTTTCCGTCGTTTGCGTAGTGGCTGTAGTGTCCGTAGTGGTCTCTTCGCTGCCGGAGTCGGCGGAGCAGAGAGCGAGTAGTTCATTGACATCGGTATGGTCGGATACGAAGTTGAGTTCGCCTTCCATATCTCCCTTCTTGCGCAGCCATGCGCCAATGTTCTTTACCTCGCCAGATAGGGCAAAGTCGGAGTTGCCGAGTCGTATCTGTGACTGTGCGATATTGAAGTCCTTGTTGGAGTATGAGAACGATATCTGCGGTATATAAACAGTCTGTGTGAGACTGGCAAGATGTGCCTCGCCATTGGTGAGGTCGACATCGAGTTTCGGGTTCCACTGCAGAAGGATATTCTCGCCGTTCTTGTTATATCGCGCTGAGGCTGCGATACTCACGGCATCGGTCTTCACCTGCATATCGCTACCTATGTTGGCATTGAGAGCATTGGTTTGGATAGTCGCTTTGAGGCGTGGTATGGTCTTGTTCTTCTTACTTGGACTGAGACTCGCCGTGAGAGCGGATTTCTTGAGGTGTGCCTGTATGTCGGTGTAGTTACCTCGCAGGTCATCGAATGCCACCTCGGCTTGCAGCACAGGGATAGCCGTAGTGTCCTTGCTGTTGTACTCGGCATACGCCTTGAGTTCGGGTGCGATGATGGTTGCCGCCATACTGTCCATTGAGGCGGTGAGTGACTCGGAAGACTTGAGGTCGACAGTGGCATACCATATAGGGTTTGTGCCTAATATATTGCTGGCTTCGAGGGTGAGGTCGGTCTTGCCGAGCGATGCCTGCAATGGGGTATTCATTTGGAAGTCCAATTGGTCTGTGGAGAGTGTTGCTGTTAACCAGTTGACTGTTTTCTTGCTCGGATGGCTGTTCGGGATAGTGAGCGTTAGGTGCGTCTTTGGCAGTTTGGCTGCCATACCCGACATCTGGTAATCGATGTTGGTCAGCATGAGGTCGCCAGAGATATGTCCCTTCTCAAGCCGCATGTTGGTGAGGTCATCCAATCGTATCTTCGCAGCGATATCACCTTTGGCGCGTCCTTTGAGGTTCATGCTGTCGGGTAGGAAATAGGCTACATCGGGCAGGTTGACATCGGCATTGATAGACAAGTCGAGCATCATGTCGCCTAATAGCTGGGTGACATCGCCAGTGGCTTCTAACTGTGTATTCAATGTCTTGGCTTTCAGACTATTGAAATGAACATTGCTGGCGTTATCGTTGTTGAGGTCGATATGTGCCAGAGCGTTGAGACTAATGTCACGCAGCGTGTACGGCAACGAGGCGTATTTTCCTTCGCCATCTTCCAGTGCAAGTTGCGCATCAACAAGAGGCATCACGCTGTCGGCGTAGACACCTTTGACATCGGCATTGAGCGACACTATGCCATCGACATCGATATCCTTGAGCGACTCTGTGATAGACGCTGGCAGTAGGGATAGTAACGGCTTTATCTGCCATTCCTTAGCCTGCAGGTTCATGTCGAGCGCAATAGAGTCGCCTATCTCGGTGGTACCATCTAACTGTACTGAGAACTCATTTATACGGAGCGAAGCCTTCTTGAGATTGAAGTACATCTTATCGAGGTCCACTGCCGCAGGGAGGTTGATCTCTACATTGAGGCTATCGGCATACTGCGTGTTGCCCATGGTAGCGCTCACAGCGTCCGATTGCAGGTTGATCAAGACATCGTCCCACGACCCTGCTTGTGCTGTCAGTACGGTATTCTCCAACGCTGCTGAGATACTATCTTTCTTGTCTACGAATGATATATGTCTTCCCACTATCTTACCACCGCTCACTTGCAGTTCGTCGAACGGTAGTCCGGAAAAGGTAGTGTCTGTGGAGGTGGTGTCTGATGAGATGGCAAACACATCGAAGTTGGTTGTGCCGTCCTCGGCAATAAAGATATTCGCCACGGCATCGTCGAGCAGTAGTTCTTTGACTTCCAGTCGGTTATCATTCAGGAATGCCATTACATTCACCTTTGCCACCACCTCTTGGGCAGCCAATAGGGTATCGCTCTGTGCGCCTTCTTTTGGGTTGATGATATAGAGACCATCTACTCGCAATCCGAAGTCAGGGAATGTCGAGAAGAAGGTGAGATCGACTTCTCCTATCTTATGTTCGCTGGTGATGTACTTATCCGCCACATTGCGCACGATAGGGGTTAGACGAGACGGTGTGAATACGAGCCATACTATTACGCAAACCGCTATCAGCAGTACGCCGATGATAGAGCCGAGAGTGATGCCAAATATCTTCCAGAAACGCTTCATATATCTTGCGTTAATTCTTCACTACCTTTTGGAACGATGCTTTTACCGATGGCTGGTCTTTCTCGTAATAAGATAACTCCGTATCGGTCAGTTTGGTAACGACGTAGGTCTTCGGTATATCTGCACCGCCGTTGTCCATGAGATGTATCTCGGTAAGGTTGGTCTTAACGAGAGCCCACTTGAACCATCCGTTGCCACCTTCGTTGCTCTTGACATCGGACTCCATGACATCCTCTGCTTCGTCCCACTCGTAACCGAGTTGGTATTCATCGCTCTGACGAGTGTTGGTGAAACGCACATAGTGTTGTGTGCCGTCCTCTAACCAATAGCCTAATAGGTAGGACTCTTGGAATGTAACTTCTGTTGGGTTACACGAAGCGAGTGCAATGCCCACGATAGCGCAGAGCGCAATACGAAAGATATTCTTTTTCATTTTTTTCCTATATGTTGTTGTCGTTATGTTGTCGTTATGCTTTTTTGATTGCGATATTCACTTTATATCCATCCATCTCGATTGATTGTGCATCGGGTAGGGAGTCGACAAGTTTGAGGCTCGTAGCCAGCACTTGCGATGCAATATACTCCCCGCAGTGAGCCACTGCAGCGGCTATCTCGTCGCGTTTCTCTATCTCGATGGCTATACGATCAGTTATCTCCAATCCGGTCGTCTTACGCAGGTTCTGAATACGGTTAACCAGTTCGCGGGCGATACCTTCTTCGATGAGCGCATCGGTCAGTTCTATGTCGAGCGCAATCGTCAGTATACCGTTGTTAGCCACCAGCCAACCCGGCATATCCTCCGTGATGATATCCACATCCTCAGCCACCAGATCCACATCGAGCAAACGGAACGTACCGGCTGCCTCGAAGGCTGCAATATCGTTCTGACTCATCTGGCCAATAGCCGCAGCCAATTCCTTCATCTTTCCGCCCACTTTCTTACCCAACACCTTGAAGTTCGGCTTTATCTTCTTGACCAATTTCACATCCGAGTCCTCTGCACGCACTATCTCCAGTTCCTTCACATTCACTTCGGCCTTGATCAGGTCTTGTACATGAAGCAGTGCTGCGAGTGTATCTGCATCCGGAGCCGGGATCACGGCCTTTTGCAACGGCTGACGAACATTCTTCTCAGCGCGTTTACGCAGACTGAGAATCATCGACGTAGCCTGTTGCGCCAGATACATTGAGCGTTCCAAGTCTTTATTTATCAGTGCCTTATCTGCTTTTGGCCAATCGCTCAGGTGTACCGTCTTACCGGTCAAGTCACGATAGAGTCTGTCGCCAAAGAATGGTGCATTCGGCGCCATCAGTTGTGCAATAGTACATAGACAGGTGTAGAGCGTGCTGTAAGCCGCTTGCTTGTCTGCATCCATCTCACCGCCCCAGAAACGCTTACGGTTCAGTCGTACATACCAGTTGCTCAGGTCGTCCTGTACAAAGTCCGATATAGCACGACCGGCTTTTGTCGGCTCATATGCCTCATAGGCTGCCGTCACGTCCTCTATCAGCGAGTTCAGTCGACTCAGCACCCATTTATCAATCTCTGTGCGCTCGCCTTCGGATGCGTCTGCTGTCCAGCCGTCCACATTAGCATATAGTGCAAAGAAACTGTATGTATTGTATAGCGTTCCGAAGAACTTCCGTCGGATCTCATCCACACCTTCCGGGTCGAACTTCAAGTTCTCCCATGGGCTCGAGTTGGTCAGCATATACCAACGCACTGCATCGGCTCCGTACTTATCCAGTGTCGAGAACGGATCAACCGCATTGCCCAGTCGTTTAGACATCTTGTTGCCGTTCTTATCCAGTACCAATCCGTTGGAAATCACATTCTTATATGCCACTTTGTCCTCTATCATCGTATGGATAGCATGCAGTGTAAAGAACCATCCACGAGTCTGGTCCACACCTTCCGAGATAAAGTCTGCAGTACGTGGAGCATCTTGATTCTCAAATGGATAGTGATTCTGTGCATATGGCATCGCACCCGAGTCGAACCATACGTCTATCAGATCGAGTTCGCGCTTCATCGGTTTGCCGCTCTTCGAGCATAGGATGATGCTGTCCACATAAGGACGGTGCAGATCGATCACTGACGGATCGTAGTTCGCTTTCGAGTAGTCGCCCACCACATGTTTCGGCCACGGATTTTCTTTCATAAATCCGGCCTTGATCGACTTATCTATCTCTTCAAATAATTCCTTGATCGACCCGATACAGATCTCTTCTTGACCGTCTTCTGTACGCCAGATTGGCAGTGGAGTACCCCAGTAGCGAGACCGTGACAAGTTCCAGTCGTTCAGGTTCTCAAGCCATTTACCGAAACGGCCCGATCCGGTTGATTCTGGCTGCCAATTAATAGTCTTGTTTAGTCGGATCATCTCCTCACGCGCTTTTGTCGAGCGGATAAACCACGAGTCGAGCGGGTAGTATAGCACCGGCTTGTCGGTACGCCAGCAGTGCGGATAGGTATGGACATGCTTCTCAATACGGAATGCCTTGTTGCTCGATTTCAGCACCATGCAGATAGATATATCGAGCGTCTCATCCTTGTCTGTCAATGTCGGATCGTACGCATTCTTCACAAATCGACCTTCCCACTGCTTGTATGCTTCCACATCAATATGCTTTGCCACAAAGTCCGGATCCAGATCTTCCAGCAAGAAGAACTTACCCGTCATATCCACCATCGGTCGTTGTTCACCTTTCTTTGTCAGGAATGTCATACCTGCGATGCCGGCTTTCTTTGCCACGAACGCATCGTCTGCACCGAATGTCGGTGCGATATGTACAATACCTGTACCATCTTCCGTCGTCACATAGTCTCCGGCTATCACACGGAATGCATCGCCATCGGGCTTTGCCAACGGCATGAGTTGCTCATATTCGAGCCCTACAAGGTCCGTTCCCTTACCGCGCCATAGGATCTCCGGTGCCTCGCCCAATTCCTTGCTGTACGCACCCAGTCGAGCCTCAGCCAACAGGTAGAGAGCCTCTATCTTTGTGTACGGATTTTCACCTTTAACTACCACATAATCTATCTTCGGACCCACGCACAGAGCCGTATTGCTTGGCAGTGTCCACGGTGTCGTCGTCCATGCCAAAGCGTATAAGTCGAGCGTTGAGAGTTGAGCATTGAGAGCAGTTGAGAGTTGCGAATTGAGGGTTTTAACACGGAACTGCGCGGTGCAGGTGGTATCCTTCACATCGCGGTAGCAACCCGGCTGATTCAACTCGTGTGACGACAGTCCCGTTCCCGCAGCAGGCGAGTACGGTTGAATGGTGTATCCCTTGTATAGATATCCGTTCTGATAGAGTTGTTTGAGCAGATACCACAATGTCTCGATATACTTGTTATCGTATGTGATATACGGATTTTCTAGATCCACCCAATAACCCATCTGCTTTGTCAGGTTTGTCCACTCTTTGGTGTATTTCATCACCTCACGACGGCAGGCAGCATTATACTCATCCACACTAATCTTCTTTCCGATATCCTCTTTGGTGATACCCAGCATCTTCTCCACGCCCAATTCCACAGGCAGTCCGTGAGTATCCCATCCAGCCTTACGCTGCACCTGATAACCCTGCATCGTCTTGTAACGGCAGAATGTATCCTTGATCGTACGAGCAAGCACATGGTGAATACCTGGCATACCATTTGCCGAAGGAGGACCCTCGAAAAACAGGAATGCAGGATGTCCAGCACGGGTTTCAATACTTTGATGGAAAAGATCTTCTTTTTCCCAGTCTGCCAGCACCTCGCGGCTCATCTCCGGCAGATTCAGTTGCTTATACTCTTTGAATTTCTTCATAGAAACATATTTTTCGTTGTTTGCGTAGTTTACGTTGTTTTCGTTATTTTGTGTGTTTGGGTTGACGACACAATTAGCGAGCAAAGGTACTATAAATCATAGAAATGTGCAATAGGTAGATTTTTTTTGTCTTGTACCAAGTTAGTGCGTTAATGTTTCGTTGCAAAATATTAACAGAATAGGGTATAAAAAGCCCTTTTTTGGGTATAAAGATAGTGTTGTGAAGGTAGCGTGAGGGTAGCCTATCCCTCCGTTATCCCTTCGATATCCCTCCGATAAAACTGTCTCATCTCCTCGTCTTGGTATTTTTCTATATTACTTTAAGATATGGCGATTCTGGCTTTTACATTTGGCGAAGGAACGAGGTTGGTAGTTATGAGAAAGGGTTGGGTAGTTAAGTTGAGTTGGGAAAGAAAGGTGGAATGTCGGTCATATCTCCAGACCGTTACCGGAGCGTTACCCTACCAAGTAAAACGTATGTAAGAGGTATGAGGTGGTTTTGTATGAATAAAGATCGAAGAGGGCAGAAAATGCCTATTTTTTCTTTCCATTTTCTGACCGATTTATCAGCTTTGCTCCAAATTTTCGATTCTCAGCGGGATAAATCGGGATGAAAATGTGTGTAAACGATTGACGCTCTGTTGTTTCCGACGATTTCGGCTATGCTTGCTAAATCGGTCTCTCTAAGTCGTTTGATGCTCTTGAAGTGGGTTATGAGGGCAGTTTTGGTCTTTGCGCCAATTCCTTTGATTTCATCGAGTTCGCTTTCCGTTAGGTTCTTGCTTCTTTTCTGTTTATGGAAGGATATGGCAAAACGATGGACTTCGTCTTGTATGCGTGTGAGAAAGAGGAAGAGTTCATCGGTGGGTTTGATGTCGATCTCGGCGGGAGGGAATCCGTAGAGTAATGCTGAGGTGCGGTGGTGGTTATCTTTGCTGAGGCCAGCGATGGGGATATTGAGTTGTAGGTCTTGCAGTGCTGCTTGTATGGCGTGCATCTGTCCGATACCACCGTCGGCGATGATGAGGTTGGGTAGTGTTTCATCGTTTTCGATGGTATGGCTATATTTGCGGAATACGACTTCTTGCATCTGTCCGTAATCGTCGTTTCCATCGGAGTATTTGATGTTGAATTTCTTGTAGTCGCTCTTTAGCGGTTTGCCCATCTCGAACACTACGCATCCTGCTACGGCATTGCTACCTTGAATGTTGGAATTATCGAAACACTCGATTCGAGCGGGTAGTGTAGGTAGATGGAGTAAGTCTTGCAGTTTGGTAAGGATACGGATCTGCCGTTGGTCGGGGTTGAGTTTATCTTGTTGTTTTCGACGGTCGACAATATACTGCTTAGCGTTTTGCATGGCAAGGTCGAGTATCTTCTTTTGGTCGCCTCGTTGTGGTACGGAGTAGTTGATGTTCTGTTCGGCAAAATCGGGGAGGAAAGGAACGATGATGTTCTTGCTGAGGCTACCTGTAAGGTTACGCAGTTCTTGAATGGCACGACCGAGCGTTTCTTCTTTCTCTTCGATGTAGGTGATGGTTTTATATTCCACGGTGTTGCCTTGCACGATGGATCCTTTGTGGATCTTGAGCATCGAGACGATGATGGTGTTATCCTCTTGGATGTATCCGAAGACATCGGTGTCTTGGATATTGGTGTTTGTGATGATGGTCTTACTCTTGAATCGCTCGATGAGTTCGTACTTTTCTTTTAGTTTCTGTGCTTGTTCGAACTGCAGTTGTTCGGCATACACTTTCATCTCGGCAAACAGTTGTTTGCTTATCTCGTGTGCATCGCCTTGGATGATCTTTCGTATCTCGGAGATATAGGCTTGGTATTGCTCTTTTGTAACGTATCCTTCGCAGATGCCGCAACATTTATGGATATGGTATTTGAGGCATGTCTTGTACTTCCCTGTTTCGATACCTTTATCATTAAGCGATAGGGTGCAAGTGCGGATAGGGTAGAGTTGATGAACTAGTTCGAGCACAAGGTCGACGGTATTACCAAAGGAAAAAGGTCCATAGTAGTCTCCAAGAGAAGGGATGATCTTGCGAGTCTTGAAGACTCGTGGATACTCCTCTCGTGTGATGCAGATAGAAGGGTAGCTCTTACCGTCTTTGAGCAGGATGTTATACTTAGGTTGGTATTTTTTTATCAGGTTGTTTTCAAGAAAGAAGGCGTCTTGTTCACTTGCGACAACGATGTATTTGATATCTGCAATATTCTCGACAAGGTGTAGCGTCTTGCTTGTTTGATGTTCTTTCTGGAAATAACTTGATACCCTTCGTTTTAGGTTCTTTGCCTTACCGACATAGATTATCTGTCCGTCCTTATCGAGGTGTTGGTAGACGCCTGGAGAGGACGGTAGTCCGTTCAGAATAGTTTGTATGTGGTCGCTTATCGTCATCTAAAAACAAGGACGACGGTTTAATAGTGTATCAATGAATAGACATCGATGTTAGGTCCTATCAGTTCTCGTCCTTTGAGGTCGTCGAGTTCGATGAGCGTATTGACATATATCTTCTTTACGCCCATTTTCTGCACGAGTCGTATAGCAGCAGCGATAGTGCCTCCAGTTGCTAACAGATCGTCGTGGATAAGTACAATGTCGTCTTTGTTGACGGCATCGGCATGTATCTCGATGGTGTCTACACCATATTCCTTATCGTAACTCTCGGCGATGGTGTTGTAAGGCAGTTTGCCTGGTTTACGGATCGGTACGAATCCGGCATTGAGGTCGAGTGCTGCAATAGAGCCCATAATGAAACCTCGTGACTCGATACCTAAGACTTTGGTTATGCCTTTGCCATTGTAATAATCGCCGATGTTACTCTTGAACCATTGTAAGCAACAAGGCTTTGCAAGGGCTGTGGTGATGTCGTAGAAAAGAATTCCTTTCTTTGGGAAGTCCGGTACTTCGCGGATGCTTCCCTTAATTTGTTGTTCTGTCATCATATATGTGTATTATTGTTCCACGTGAAACATTATCGCCCCATGAGTACGAGTAGTACACTGATATCGTTAGGTGATACGCCTGGTATCCGTGCGGCGTCTCCTATGGTGGCGGGTTGGATGCGTGTTAGTTTCTGCCGTGCTTCGGTAGAAATGGATGCTATATGCTGATAATCGAAGTTGACTGGGATTTTTACTTCGTCGAGTCGCTTGGCTTTCTCGGCAGAGAGGCGTTCTCGTTCGATGTAGCCACGATATTTGATATTTATTTCGGTGCTTTCGATTACTTCTTCTTTGATGGTTGTGATATGATTGATCGCATCGTTGAGGACGGTAATGTTAGCAGCTAACTCGGGTAGGGTGATGAAAGGTCGTGCGAGGAGTTCGGCTATCTTGCAGCGTTGATGGATAGGCTGTGAGCCTTTGCTGATGAGATAGTTGTTGATTTCATCGGGCGAAATGGAGGTGTGTTCGATGAATTGTGTTAGGTCTTGTATGTTTTTCTCTTTGTTGCGATAGAGGTTTATTCGTTCGGCATCGACCAACCCTATCTGGTAGGCTTTCTCGGTGAGTCGTTGGTCGGCATTATCTTGGCGGAGTAGGATACGGTATTCAGCTCGAGAGGTGAACATACGGTATGGTTCGTCGACGCCTTTGTTGACCAAATCATCGATGAGTACGCCTATATATGCCTCGTTGCGAGCGAGGGTGAACGGTTGGCTATTATTGCAAGCAAGGTGTGCATTGATGCCTGCGACGATGCCTTGTCCGGCGGCTTCTTCGTATCCGGTAGTGCCATTGATTTGCCCCGCGAAGAATAGGTGTGCTATTTGTTTTACCTCGAGTGAGTGGGTTAGTTGGGTAGGGTCGAAAAAGTCGTATTCGATGGCGTAGCCTGGTCTGTACATGACTACATCTTCGAGCCCGTGTACGGTTTGCAGGGCTTGCAGTTGTACTTTCCAAGGGAGAGAGGAGGAGAAACCATTGACATAGTATTCGTTGCTATCGACACCTTCTGGCTCGATGAATAGTTGGTGCGCTTCTTTGTCAGCAAACGTTACGATCTTGGTTTCGATACTGGGGCAGTATCTTGGTCCGATGCTTTTAATTTGCCCGTTGAAAAGGGGGCTATCGGCTAAGTTGTCTCTTAGGATTCGGTGCGTTGAGGGGTTGGTGTAGGTTATCCAGCAACTCATCTGCTTGAGTTGTCGTTGCACGGAGGGTAGGTAGGAGAAATGATGGAAGTCGGAGTCGCCTTTTTGCTCGATCAATTCGTTGAAATGGATACTTCGGGCATCTATACGGCAGGGTGTGCCGGTCTTCATTCGAGCGGTCGATATGCCTAGGTCGCGGAGTTGTTCGGTGATGCCGAAGGATGCGCTTTCGGATATGCGGCCACCGGATAACTGTGTCTTTCCGAAATGGAGTAGTCCGTTGAGGAATGTGCCGTTGGTAAGGACTACTGCGCCAGCCTTAAACTCGATGCCAAGAGCGGTTATGACGCCTTCTATTCGGTTGTTTTTGATGCTAAGGCGTGTCACTACGTCTTGCCATATATAGAGATTGTCGATATGGCTGAGGCAGTGAATCCACTCTTCGATGAAGCGTTTGCGGTCGCTTTGCGAACGTGGGCTCCACATAGCCGGTCCTTTGGAAGAGTTAAGCATGCGGAACTGGATGGCACTGCGGTCGGTGACGATACCCATCATGCCGCCTAGGGCATCTATTTCTCGTACTATCTGTCCTTTTGCGATGCCTCCAACGGCTGGGTTGCAGCTCATCTGCCCGATCTTATTCATATCCATGGTGATGAGGAGAGTCTTGCTGCCGAGGTGTGCTGCAGCGCTTGCTGCTTCGCAACCGGCATGCCCAGCGCCAACTACTATAACGTCGTATTCAAATAACATAGATTACATCTGATTAATGCGTGCTGCATCGAGTTTAAGTAATATAAAGAGCAGTATACTAAAGCCTAGGAGTGAGGAGCCTCCGTAACTGAAGAAGGGTAGTGGTATACCGATTACAGGCATTAGTCCGAGTACCATACCGATATTGATGGTGAGATGGACAATGAAGATAGAGGCGACGCTATAGGCGTAGATATGACTGAAGCGGTTTTTCTGTCGTTCTGCGATATAGATAAGTCGGAGGATGAAAGCGAGATAGGTGAGTAGTACTAGACTGGAGCCCCAAAAGCCCCATTCTTCGCCTACGGTACAGAAAATGAAGTCGGTGGCTTGTTCTGGCACGAACTTCATCTTGGTCTGCGTTCCTTGTAGGTAGCCTTTTCCTGTGAATCGACCTGATCCGATAGCGATCTTGGCTTGGTTGACGTTATATCCTGCACCAGAGGGATCATCGTCGAGTCCAAGGAGTACTTCTATTCGTTTCTGTTGATGCGGCTGTAGGATGTCGGAAAAGATATAGTTGCAGCCGAAGCTATAGATGAGTATCCCTGCGGCACAAAGCGCGATTGCGATGAGGGGTTTATGTCGATAGTAGAGTGCTAGTACAGCGATATAAGCAACTGATAGACTTACTATTACGGTGGATGCTATATCAAAGTTGACGGGTACCCAGATATTGATGAGTAGTGCTATTCCGTATAGTGCGACTATAGAGCCGAGCATGATCCATGTATGCTTACGGTGTTCCGTTTTGGTGAATAAGAAATATACTTCAATAAGCAGAATCGACAGACAATCAACGAGTAAGCCTACTTTTCCGATGCCTAACGGTAGGGGTGTCTGGCTATATTTGATGGTTATGACAAAGAAATAGATGGCAGCAATAAAGAGTAGGGGGATATATTTGCTCAGTCCGTTTCGATAGAGGACAAAGATGAAGGCAGCGAATACGAGTGCAGATCCTGTTTCTTTCTGCGGCACCATAATGATGAACATAGGAACAAGTAAGATAAGCGCTGTGACAACAAAGTCTTTGGTCTTATGTATGTTATACCCATACTGGCTCATGTATTTGGCGAGGGCAAGGGCTGTGAAGCATTTGGCTAGTTCGGCTGGTTGAAACCGGAAGCCAGGGAGTTGAATCCACGAGAGTGAGCCTTTGGTGTTGGTAGCGAGGAACGGCGTTATGATAAGCAGGAGTATCCAGACCGCGTATAGGAGATATGCGAAGAAGTCGAAGGCTTTATCGTCGATGAGTAGGATAAGGAATCCTACCACGAGCGATATCATCATCCAGATGAATTGTTTACCTGCTCGGTTGCTTGGGTCGATGATGCTTGTTTGGTCGAAGTCGTATACAGCACCATATATATTGACCCATCCGAAGACTACCAGAAGAAGGTAGAGTAGGATAGTGAGCCAGTCGATACTCTTGAATATGTTAGTTTCGTTTCTTGACATTTGGGTTCAGTACGGCTGTTGCTATTCGTTCTTTGAGGGCTGTTCGTGTGATGGTATCGGTTATATACTTCTCGACCATTAGGCTTGCTATAGGTGCTGCCCATGTAGCACCAAAGCCTGCATTTTCTACGACCACGGCAAGGGCGATCTTGGGGTCGTCGAGTGGGGCAATAGCCACGAAGATAGCGTGGTCTTTCTTGCCTTTTCCGGCTTGTGCAGTACCTGTTTTTCCGCCCATGAGGACATTGTCTATTTTATAGTATCGACCGGTACCGTTTTCCATCACTCGGTGCATACCTTCCTTGACATATTGGAAGTAGACAGAGTCGATGCCGGTATTGTGTCGATGGGTGAGCATACTATCGTTCCTATTGAGGTGTGGTGTGATGTAATATCCATCGTTGGCTATGGTAGCAGCCATATTGGCAAGTTGTAAGGGGGTGACTGTTATCTCGCCTTGACCGATGGCTAATGACCTAATGGTGAGGGCTTTCCAACCAGTTTTGCCGTAGTAACGGTCGTAGAAGGAGGTGGTCGGTACATTGCCGGCACTCTGTTCGGGTATGTCGGAGTCGGTAAACTTATGTCCAAAGCCGAAGTTGGTTACGCATTGGCGCCATAGTTCATATTGTGCGCGGAAGGCCGTGTTCTTTTTGCCATATCCATTGGCTTCGAGAAGGTCACGGAATACGCACCAATAATAGGGATTACAACTCTGTTCGATAGCGGTAAGGAGCGTTAAGGGAGAGGTATGTGAGTGGGTGCAACTGATTGGTTTCGATCCTTTTCCGTTGCAGGTATAGTGGGTATTAGGCGTGATAACGCCCTCTTGGAGCCCGATGAGTGATTGTACGAGTTTGAAAGGTGACCCTGGCGGGTACTGTGCTTGTGTGGCGCGGTTGAGTAGGGGTTTGGTAGGGTCGTTCTGCAGTTCTCGATAGTTCTCAGACCGTTGTTTACCCACTAGCATTGCGGGGTTCCATGTAGGGCTTGAGACGAGTGCCAGTATCTCGCCCGTCTTGGGTTCGATGGCGACCACGCTGCCTATCTTGCCGGATAGCAGTTCTTCGGCAAGTGCTTGCAGTTGTATATCGAGTGTGAGGGTAAGGTCTACACCTTTGATAGCATCTCGATCGAGTTCGCCATCGTTATAACTCCCTTGTATTCGCCCGCGCACATCACGTAGTAGCACTTCGACTCCTTTCTCGCCGCGTAGCGATTGCTCGTAGGTTCGTTCGATACCTTCACGACCTGAGTAATCGCCCATGCTGTAATAGTTGTCGCGTTCGATATCTCGTTGTGACACTTCGCCAACGCTACCTAACACTTGCGCAGCGTAAGGGTAGGTGTAACCTCGTAGGGTTCGTTGGCGTATGTTGATGCCAGGGTATTTATAGAGCGATTCTTGCAGGGGTGCAATCTCCTCTTTGCTCAGTTGTGAGAGGAACACTTGGGGTGTATGACGCGAATAGCCACGGTTGGTGCGTCGGTCTTTGATATGGGTTATTCGTTCATTGAATATGCCTGTGTCGATCTCAAGTGTCTGGCAGAAACTGATTGTATCGAAGGTTTTGCCCATCTCCTGCATGGTCATGGTGACCTCGTAGATGGGTTGGTTGAAGACTAACAATTCTCCGTTGCGGTCATAGATGAGTCCTCGAGGGGCATAGATTGTCTGTTTGACGAGAGCATTGTTTTCAGCCTTGTCGATAGTACTTTTATCGATTATCTGCAGGTAGAAGAGTCGGCATAGGAAGACGAGCACTATCACAATAACGACAGCGGATATGACATATCTCCGGTTATAGTACTTATCGTTAATCATGACCGATGGAGTAGGGCATCATAGAGGAGAATGAGCCCAATAGAGATGATAGAACTAACGAGAACCTGCAGGAGGGTGATGTACCAGTTGGTCCAAGTGAAGGCTGAGAGGAAGAATATGGCGGAATGATGCAGGAGTACGAGTATGGTAATGAGTTTGAAATACGCGATGAAACCGAGGGATTGGATACTTGGTTCGTCGGTTTTCTTTTGTGTCTCGAGAGAAATCTTGTTGAGAAGGAATGGGCGTATGAAGGCAATTAGTGTGCATGCGGCGCTGTGTACGCCGAGGCTATTGCATGCAATGTCGATGATTAAGCCGGTTATGAAGCCTATTATCAGTTCCGTCCAACGCGGCATAGACTGCGGTAGAGCAATGAGGAAGAGAACATAGATGCAAGGGTGGCATAGCCCGATGAAGTGCAGATTGTTGATCAGCAGCATTTGTAGGGCGAGGAGTACTATAAAGCGCAGTATGTTTTTTATCCAGAGTTGCATGAACTTATTATTCGGCTATTTGTTCTTCGAGTGTTTTTATCTCTTCAGCATCGTTTTGGCAGAGTATATATACGTTTTG
The DNA here is from genome assembly GCA_964398075.1 of uncultured Bacteroides sp. GTDB lineage: Bacteria > Bacteroidota > Bacteroidia > Bacteroidales > Paludibacteraceae > Colicola. The sequence continues at coordinate 40,084 of CAYNMA010000002.1, forward strand.
CATCCGTCGGAAGTCGGTAGCGAGAGCAACATCGATATGATGGAAGGAGTCGCTGTCGGTCATCTTGTCGTGTGCTACTACGCCTACCATTATGCCTTTTGGAAAGATGGTTGTCGCACCGCTTGTGATGATGGTATCACCGATGTTGACGGTTATATGTCGTCCGATATCCATCAGTTGTGCGCAGTCGGTATGTTTGCCGTTCCATTGCAGTGTTCCGATACAGCCATCGTCTTTGAGTCGGCAGCTGATGTTGAGCGCATTGTTGATGATAGGTATGATGACGGAGTAGTGTTTGGATGCGGCAATGACCTTGCCCACAACGCCTTTGTCGCATACGACGCCCATGTCTTCTTTGACTCCGTCGGTTGTGCCTTTGTTGACGGTGATATAGTTCTTTTGCAGCGATCCGGTGTAGTTAATTACTCGTGCAGGAATGACTGTGAAGTCGCAAAAACCCTCGATGGAATCGTGTGTATCGGCTACTATCTCTTGGTAGTGTATGAGTTGTTGTTTGAGAGCAGCGTTCTCTTGTATGAGGTCGTTGTTTTCGATTCGAAGGCGAAAGTAATGTACGATATTATCGTATCCGGTGTAGCAAGCAGCGTAGATACGGCTTGCGGAGGAGAAGGTGGCGCTAGTGGGGTAGTTACTGTTGTGGATAAGCAGTACAAAAGAGACTACCTCTAGGAGTAAGAATAAGAGGATTACGCTATTTCGTATGAGAAACAGAAGTAGGTTCTTCATACACCATCATCTCAAAAGGCGTTATAACAAGCAGAGAAGGAGCATGCCCCTTCTCTGTTAGTCGTATCAACGAATTAGGAAGTTGAAGTTATTCACGTTTTTAAGTGCAACGCCAGTGCCGAGTGCCACAGAGTGTAGTGGGTCTTCAGCCACATGGAATTGGATAGTTATCTTATCGGTTAGTCGCTTTGCCAGACCGTGTAGCAGTGCGCCACCGCCTGCGAGGAAGATGCCGTTTGTAACGATGTCGGCATACAACTCGGGAGGTGTGCTCTCGAGTGCTTGTAGGATAGCGTTCTCTATCTTCGAGATGGACTTATCGAGGCAGTGGGCTATCTCTTGGTAGCTTACCGGCACTTCCATAGGTAGCGCAGAGGTCTTGTTAGGACCGATAACGATAAAGTCATCGGGTGGGTTATCGAGCTCAGTTAGTGCCGATCCTACGCGCATCTTGATGCGTTCAGCTGTTGGTTCGTCGATGCGAAGATTGTGCATGCGTCCCATATACTCAATGATGTCAGCGTTTAGCTCATCACCAGCTATTTGGATTGACTTGTTTGTCACGATTCCACCGAGCGAGATGACTGCGATCTCGGTAGTACCACCACCTATGTCGACAATCATACAGCCTTTAGGACTCTCGACGTCAATGCCCATACCGATGGCTGCAGCCATTGGTTCGTAGATCATATAGACATCTCTACCGCCAGCATGTTGGCTACTATCGCGTACGGCACGGATCTCTACTTCTGTACTGCCGGAAGGTATGCAGACCACCATCTTAAGTGACGGCATAAGGAATTGGTGCTTCTTAGGTATCATCTTGACGAGTCCGCGGATCATCATCTCGCAAGCATCGAAGTCTGCTATGACGCCTTTGCGAAGCGGTCGCACGGTACGAATCATGTTACCGCCTTTACCAATCATTTGTTGCGCTTTTTTTCCGACAGCGACCATTTCGTTGTTATTCATGCTGATGGCCACGACAGATGGCTCATCGACTACGATCTTGTCATCGCAAATGATAATAGTGTTTGCAGTTCCAAGGTCGATAGCGATTTTTTGAGTGAATGAGAATAGACCCATATTCCGTTCAAGTTCTTTTAGTTATTATACAATTATTCAATTATTTCAACCTCAAAAAGCAAGAGCGAGATGCCCTTACTTAACCGACTGCAAAACTACTTATATTTCTTGGAACTCGCAAACCCTTTTCTATGTTTTTTTTCTTAGGGTTATTTTTCCTTGCATGTGGTGTTCTCTGTTCTGTGTGCAAGAGACGCTCGATCGAATATTATGGGTTGCTTTTTCTGCGTCGTTCGGAGACTATCAGAAGTGCTTCGTCGCGGAGTTCGTTAGGGAGTATGATGTTGCGTAATTGTAGGCTTTTGAGCCATCCTGCCACATCTTTTTCTTGCAGAGTATAGAAGACCTCCTCGAGGGCGTGGTACTGTTCTTCGGTGTATTCATCGGGAGAAATTCCGCTTAGAGCATCCAGTTCTTCGTCGTCGTAGTAGATGATCTCGGGCTTTTGATTGAGCAAGAGGTCTCGTTCGCATACGGCATGTTGCCCACAGCACTCGCCATCGGGTACTTTGGTTTTCTGGGTAGGCTGTATTTGGGTTTGGAATGCAGTACCGGAATCGTTGGTATCGGCTTTTTTCTCTCGTTCTCGCAGCTCAGTTGCGATAGCAATGAAGAGTCCTAAGCCGATAAATATGACAAGAGGAATCCACCACATGGTTGTTCTAATCGACAGCGTCTTCTTCGATGACGAGGTTATTGATGATGAAGTTTTGTCGTTCCATTGTGTTCTTACCCATATAGAACTCCATGAGATCGTTGACGGCATCTTCTTTACGGAGTGTGACTTGGTCAAGACGGATGCTGCTTCCGATGAAATCTTTGAATTCATCGGGTGAAATTTCGCCCAAACCTTTGAATCGTGTTATCTCGGGTGCGGGTTTGAGTTCGTCTATAGCTTTGAGTCTTTCTTCTTCGGAATAGCAATAGCGTATCTCTTTTTTGTTCTTGACTCGGAAAAGTGGCGTTTGGAGTATGTAGACATGCCCTTTCTTTACGAGGTCGGGAAAGAACTGTAAGAAGAAAGTGAGCAACAGTAGGCGTATATGCATACCGTCGACATCGGCATCGGTAGCGATGATGACTTTGTTGTATCGCAGGTTATCGAGTCCGTCTTCGATGTTGAGAGCTGACTGTAAGCAGAAGAACTCTTCGTTCTCGTAGACCACTTCTTTGGTTAGTCCGAAGCTGTTTTTGGGTTTGCCTCGTAGTGAGAATACCGCCTGCGTGTTGACATCTCGCGACTTAGTGATAGAGCCCGATGCGGATAGTCCCTCGGTAATGAAGATGGAGCTGGCGTCTCGTAGATCCTCATCGGAGTCTTTGCTTACTCGTGTTGGCTTGGCATCGTTGAGGTGAATGTGGCAGTCGCGCAGTCGTGGGTTGTTCAAGTTGTTCTTCTTGGCTCTTTCTCGAGCGATCTTGGTGACGCCTAAGATTGCTTTTCGCTCTTTTTCAGAGTCTTGAATCTTCTGCAGCATGACTTCGGTTATCTCTGAGTGCTTATGCAGGAAGTTGTCCAGCTCTTTCTTTACGAAGTCATTAACGAACTTATTCACCGAGATACTGCCTTCTTGCGGTGACATATCGCGTGAACCCAATTTTGTCTTCGTCTGGCTTTCGAACACTGGTTCTTCCACATTGATAGCGATAGCCCCAACGATACCATTGCGCACATCGGCAAGGTCCATGTTCTTCCCAAAAAACTCCTTGATGGTTCGACCGATGGCTTCACGGAATGCGGCTTGGTGAGTACCACCTTGTATGGTGTGTTGTCCATTGACGAAGGAGTAGTATTCATCGTTGTTTTGGTTGGTGTGTGTGAGTGCAATCTCGATATCGTCACCTTTGAGGTGTATGATAGGGTAGAGTGGGTCAACGGTCATGTTCTCGGTTAGGAGGTCAAGAAGTCCCTTCTTTGAGTAGAACCGTTTGCCGTTATAGTTGAGTGTGAGACCGATGTTGAGGTAGGCATAGTTGCGTAGCATGGTCTCGATGTATTCATCGCGGAAATTATAGTTCTCAAATAGTCCTCTTGAGTAGTCGGGTTCGAACTGAATGAAGGTGCCTCGTTGTGCGTGCGTGGTGTCGTCAATAATGTCTGTATCGTTGATGAGTTTGCCTTGTTTAAAGTCTACGCGTCGTGTCTTGCTGTCTCGGAAGGACTGTGCGGTAAACTTCCACGAGAGTGCGTTGACGGCTTTGAGTCCGACACCGTTGAGTCCCACAGACTTCTTAAAAGCTTTTGAGTCGTATTTAGCACCGGTATTAAGCAGCGAGACCACGTCTACTAAAACCTCTAATGGAATGCCACGTCCGAAGTCGCGTACGGATACTTTGCCGTCTTCAACGTGTACATCAATGACCTTGCCAGCGTTCATACGGAACTCGTCGATGGAGTTGTCGACTGTTTCTTTGATGAGGACATAGATACCGTCATCGGAGTGAGATCCATCGCCGAGTTTGCCTATATACATACCTGGGCGCAAGCGGATATGTTCCACGTCGTCAAGATGGCGGACATTATCTTTGGTGTATTCTGCCGTGGGTTGGTCGAGATTGAGTCCTAGTTCTTCTGCCATAGTTGTAAGGGGAAATTTGTGCGCACAAAGATAGGGATAATTTTCGAGATGCGCAACTCTCGTGCGATTGTGTGTTCGTGTTCTTTTTTCTTGCCGCATCATGGATGAAAGAAATTCAGGCACAGTCTATAGGGTGTATAGGTTGTGCCTGAATGGTAGTTATCCTTGCGAGAAGGTTATTTATCTTCGCTTACGCCAGCAAGTTCTGGGTCAACGAGAATACGTCCGCAGTATTCGCAAACGATGATTTTCTTTCTCAGACGGATATCCAATTGACGCTGTGCCGGAATCTTATTGTGGCAACCACCACAAGCATCACGCTCAACGGTTACGACAGCGAGTCCATTGTGCGCATTTTTGCGGATACGCTTGAAGGCAGTAAGGAGTCGGTCATCGGTCATCTTCTTCTCGAGGTCTTGCGCTTGAAGCATAAGTTTCTCGGTTTTCTCTTTGGTCTCGTTGAGAATATCGTCGAGTTCGTGCTCTCTAGAGTTCAGTTCGATGGTGCTATCTTCTATATTTTTGATAGTTTCTTCTTTCTCGCTTTTTTTCTCTTCCAAACCAGCCGTGAACTCTTTGATATGCTTTTGGCAAGCGGTGATACATTCTTTCTCGTAGCCAATCTGCTTATTGAGGGAGTTATACTCAAGGTTGTTTTGCACAGAGTTGATCTGCTCCTCGTAGCGTGCAATCTTAGCGTTGGATGTCTCCATCTCCACTTTCTCATTGCTGATGTTGGTTTCGAATTCTTTGATCTCTGCCTCGATATTGGTGAGTCGCGTCTTAAGACCTTCGATCTCGTCGGCTTTGTCTTTTACCTCCATAGGTAACTCGCCGAGGAGTGCACGGAGTTCGTCAATCTTGGAGTAGGACTTCTGCAGTTCTGCCAAGAGTTGCAGTTTTTGCTCCGTTGTCAGTTCATTTTCTTTTGTTGCCATAGTTGTATTATTTATTAATTCATTGTATTCGAATTGGTTATGAAGTGTAGTATGGGTGATTGGTCGTTGTCAGCAAATAAGATGTTTATCTGCGGTTGGAAGGGTTTGAGTAGTTCTGCGAATATTTCTTTGGTGAACTGTTCGCTCTCGAAGTGTCCCATATCGATGACTGCGATGCGTGCGTTAGCACTGCAGAACTCGTGGTATTTGAAGTCGGCGCTGAGGTATACATCTGCTTGCTGTTCGATAGCCGTTTCAAGGAACTCACTGCCTGCGCCACCGCATATCGCGATGCGTTGCACTTTGGGTTGCTGAGGCTGCGTATATCGCAAGGAAGGCACATGAAAAGTAGTGCCTATTTTCTGCAAAAGGTTTTGGAAATCGGTAGGTTGGGGTAGGTTGCCGATGACGCCAAGTCCATGTTCTGGTTGCGTGGGCGATAGGATGGTGTATTGCGTTATGCCTAGTTTCTCTGCGATATGTCCGCTAACACCATGGAGATAGACATCCATCGCAGTGTGTGAGGAATAGAGCGAGATGTTGTTCTGTATCGCGAGAATGGCGCAGCGTTCTTGGGGTGTATTGCCTTGTATAGTCTTAAGCCCGTGGAATAACAGCGGATGATGTGAGATGATGAGTTGGCAGTGTTTGGCAATGGCTTCTTGCAAGATAGGTTCAGTGATATCAGTACACAATAGAACAGAATGCACATCCTGCTCGTTATTCCCAATCTGAAGTCCCGAATTGTCCCAATGCTCTTGCAATGACAGCGGGGCGACCGATTCTATTTGCTTGATTAGTTCTTTTACCTTCAAGAGTTGTTATTGTCGGTTCTTACTTGTCTTCGTTGTCCTCTTGCTCGTGGAAGTCGTTTATGCCGGCTTTGATGAGGATATTGTACCACTGCACGAGTTTGCGTATATCGGATGGATAGACGCGGTCACGGTCGAAGTCGGGTAGCACTTCAGCGAAGAAGTTGCGTAGTGTGTCGTTGTCGGCTTTCTTCACATCGAGTGGACATGCTTGCAGGTTCTCTTTCTTGCCGAGGTTCTCGAGTACGATGCGCAAAGGTACGTCATCGCCTGTGGTAAACATGGAAATGTCGGCGAGGCTGACTATTTTGTCACGCTGATAAGTTGGCATACGTTTACCGTCTTCGAGCGACTCAACAATGAGCATGCCGTTGCCACGGCTGACTAAGCGATAAAGGCCTGGTTTTCCTGTGATGGCCAAGATGTTTTTAAGCATAACTATACGTTCTTTATACGTTCTTTTTTAGTGGCGCAAAAGTACGACAATTATTTGAAAGTGCAAAATGGGCGAGAATTGTTTTTCCGTGATACCATGTCCGACTGCTTCCTTCTCGCTCTGTGGCAGAGATAGGAAAGCGTCATTGAGGATTTATATCAAAGAACATTCAAAATGCGGATTACCTCCACGACTTTCTATAGTAAATTATCTATAGTGAATAAGCTACTTTTTCCAAAGGTAAGTCAATATTTTGAAATATGCAAGTGTTTTGGCATTTTTTGTGAGGATTGAGAATTGTAATGTATGCTCCCTTTTATTGACTTTAGGTCTACATACAACATTCACCGAATAAGTCTCAGCACTTCCTCGCGTTTGGCAGTATCGTCGAATGCACCTGAATACTGCATCGTCATCGTCACAGCATCCGATTTCTGCACGCCTCGCATCTGCATACATAGATGTCGTGCCTCCACTATCACCATTACACCCTGCGGTTGCAAGGCTTCATTGATACTGTCCAATATCTCACGTGTCATCCGTTCTTGCACCTGCAAACGGCGAGCAAACACGTCCACTACACGAGCCAACTTACTCAGTCCTGTGATAGTACCATTAGGGATATAAGCTATATGCACCTTGCCAAAGAACGGCAATAAATGATGTTCACAGAGAGAATAGAACTCAATATCTTTCACAAAAACCATCTGCCCAGACTGCTCATGAAAGAGTGCCGAACGCAATATCGCAACAGCATCCTCTGCATACCCCTTACACAAGAACTGATAGGCCTCTCCCACGCGCTGAGGCGTCTTCAATAGACCTTCTCTATTCGGGTCTTCGCCCAACTGCTGCAGCAACTGTTTGGTTGTTTCTGCTATCTTTTCTGTCAACTCCGCCGACGGAGTAAATGACTGCATATCCATAACTTTCCTATTGTATCACTTGTATCTCACTGCGCACAATATACGATTCTGCCTGCAAATCGGGCAAAACGCGCACCACTTCCTCTAACAACGACTGCGCCTCTTCTTTCGTACGGAAATCGCCCAAGCGCACCTTAAAGAATGGAGGGTTATATAGCACATATACAGGTGCTTCTATTCCCGCATCTTTCACCAACTTCTCCATCTTGTAAGCCTCCGCCTTGGCGGTTTTCTGTTTGTTGCTCGAGAACACCTGCACGCGATAACCTTGTATCACTACCTGTTCACGCTGCACATTGTTTATCTTATCCAACAGCAAACGGTCTATCGCAGGGTCACAGTTGACCACCACGTTCTCTTTCATATCCTCAAAGATGGTGGCACGCTGAATAGATGTGGTATCAGTCTTTGCAGCATAGAGCATTACGCCCATCTGCATAACCAACAAACATAGTAACAATCGTTTCATAATGAGTTTCTTTTAGTAACGGAACGAACTACCACCCACAAATTCACGCAACAACGATGTTGGCGGAATCTCTTTCTCGGGTATGCTGACAAAATACTGCAAGAACTTCAATAGTCGGTGCGCCTCTGTATATTCCTCGCAATGCTTTGGCACCTCTGCCAAGATAGGCTCTGCATGGCGTTTCAATACGGCCAACTCAAACAAAAGTGCCGAGTTGAACATCGCATCAGCATTCTCCTGATATGGGTAAATCCATTTCTCTTCACCTCTTTTCACACTATTGCAGCGAGCAATCGTCTCCCGTGCTGAATAGTTGCGGTAACGATAATCACGAATAATACGCCGCAACAAACGAGTATCGGTTGTCGGTATCCAATTGTGATTGTCCAAGTTGATCGTTGTCAGTGCAGATACATAGATCTTAAAGGTTGCCTCCTTAGGGATGTTCGGTAGCAATGCCGGATTCAAGGCATGAATACCTTCCAAGATAACAATGTTATCCTTCTCCATCTTTAGGGTATTACCCATGTAATGGCGTTTCCCGTCCTCAAAATTGAAGGTGGGCAGATTAATTTCTTTGCCTTGCAGCAGGTCGTATAACTGACTGCGGAACAACTCCAGATCCAAGGCATTGATATCCTCAAAATCCCAATCGCCATTCTCGTCACGTGGAGTATCCTCTCGGTTAACGAAATAGTTATCCATACTGATAACCACTGGCGAGATGCCGTTCAATCGCAATTGTATAGTAAGACGCTTCGAGAAAGTTGTTTTGCCCGATGAACTTGGACCCGATATCAGCACAAACTTCGGTCTGCCACCTTCCCTATTGGCAATCATATCCGCAATCTGCGACACCTTCTTCTCGTGCAGCGCCTCCGACAGCTTGATCATATCGAACGCCTCATGGTTCTTGCAAGCGATATTGAAGTCTGCTACATTATTGATATGCATCAACTTATTCCAACCGATATACTCATTGAAGATACCAAAAGTCTTCTCCTGCGGGATATTCTCCTCTAAACGCACGGGCTCATCTCTGTTAGGGATGCGCAATAACATTCCGTCATAGTACGGCTCCAAGTCGAAGAGGAAGATACAACCCGTACTCGGCATCAATACCCCATTGTAATAATCGATATAATCGCCCATGCGGAAGTAGCGAGTATAGGGTTCACCAAAGGTCTCAAACAAGTTCGACTCGCCATCAGTATGTTCATGGAACATCTCTATAACCTCTTGAGTACGACGCTCTTCTGATACGATTGGTCTATCCTCGGCGATAATTTTCTGCATACGCTCACGGATATCTGCAACCATCTTTGCGTCCAATTCAGGATGCTGCTCCTCACCTTTACGCCACTGAATCGTGCAATAATATCCTTTCGAGATAGGGTGCTCTATTCGCAAATCGGCATGAGGGAATAACTCGTGTATCGCACAACTGAAAACCATACTCAGCGTGCGGACATAACACCGCATACCACTTGGGCAACTCACATCGATGAACTCGATGTCCTTTGGCCGATAGAGAGTGAAGTTAAGGTCTTCAACCTTGTAGTTAACACGAGCAGCAGCCAATGGATAAGGCAAATGAATACCCAACATCTTATACACTTCCCCTACTGAACTACCCCGAGGGACCGAGTGATATTGCTGCGTATTCTTACAGAAGATAGTAATATCGTTTTGCATAGCGGTGAAAAATTTATGCTTGCAAAGTTACTGCTTATTTTTCGTTCCTACAATACACAAATTTCAGAGCGTATAAATTGTCGATAATTAACTACTCTATAGCTCGATAGATTCCACCAGGCATGGCTTTTACGATACCCTTAAACTCCATCTGTACCAATAGGGCAGATACTTTGGAATACATCATCTGCGTCTCCATGACCAATAGGTTGATATGTATTCCCTCTGCATTCTCGTGAAGTATCTTCAATAGTGCATTTTCTTCATCGCTAAGGTCGAGAAACATCTTCGTCTGCACAGCTTTAGGTGCCTTGTTCACATCCCACTGCATTGCTTGCAAGATATCCTCTCCACTCTCCACTAACATCGCTTTATCTTTCTTAATAAGCGCATTACACCCTTTGGAGCAGACGTCCTCAATCCTACCTGGCACGGCAAAGACATCCCTATCGTACGAGTTCGCCATCTCGGCAGTCAGCAATGAACCACCTTTCTCTTTCGACTCCACCACCAATGTGGCATCACTCAGCCCCGCTATGATTCGGTTTCGTGCAACAAAGTTTTGCCTATCGGGTTGCGTACCTTGCATATATTCGGTCAGTATACCTCCATTCTGCAGTGCTGCCACTGCTGTGTTACGATGCACTGCAGGGTATATTCGGTCCAAGCCGTGTCCAGGAATGATTATCGTCGGTAATCCCGCTTCTATGGCTGCGCGATGTGCAGTGATGTCTATCCCGTAAGCCAATCCACTCACTATCGTCAAGTCTTTCAATGCCGCTGCCATGTCAAGTACCATCCGTCGGCAAGTATCTTTTCCTCGCTCAGTTGGTACACGAGTACCCACAATCGATAAGAAACGACCATTATTCAGGTTCAAATTACCCTTGCCATACAGCAATATCGGTGCATCAGGACATTCACGCAAACGATACGGATAACCCTCCTCCTGATAGAAATAGGTGGAAATATGGTGTTCATCAATGAAGTTCAACTCCTTGTCTGCACGAGCAAGTGCCTTATCACGATAGTCCACAATACTCGCCACAGCAGGTGTATTGATATTCGGAATAGCCTCTATATCTTTGCGATTGGCAGCAAAGACCTCACTCGCTGAACCGAAATACTCAATCAGCAAACGTGAGTAGCGCAACCCAATATTAGGCAGCAACCCTAAGGCAATCTGATACCTCAATTCGTCTTTCTCTTCCATACACAAATCATTACAAAACTACCGATGAATACACCGAAAATATCAGCCATCCAATCCCATACATCGCCCGTACGAGGTGGAAAATAGTACTCTTGCAGCAACTCTATCACGCCTCCATACACTGTAGGCAGCACCGTTGACCAAATAATCGCCCTTTTCATCGGGCATTTATCACGATACAAGTCCCACATCAACACCACCGACAAGGTCAAGTACATCAATATATGCACCACCTTATCAATATGAGGAATCGTCACTGCGAAAGAGATATGGACATCACGCATAAGGGACAAATACAATATTGTCCCCGCTACTACCGCCGTCGGGATATATGTCCATACTCTTTTCACACAATCCTACGCAATCAATGTAAACAACGCAAACTGTGTAAACAACGCAATTTTCCTATTGTATCAGGTTCTTTCCCGTCATCTCGGCAGGTTGTTCGATACCCAAGATATGGCACAACGATGGTGCTACATCTGCCAAGATACCGTCACTCACTTTTGCATCCTTCCGATCTGTTACATATACAAACGGTACTGGATTCAGCGAGTGCGCTGTGTTAGGCGTCCCATCTGCGTTCTTGGCGTGGTCTGCATTACCGTGGTCTGCAATAACTATCACCTCGTAATCGTTACGACGAGCAGCCTCTATCACTTCACCTACGCAGTGATCAATTGTCATAACTGCCTTTTGGATAGCCTCATACACTCCTGTATGACCTACCATGTCGCCGTTCGCAAAGTTCAGCGTGATATAGTCATATTTGCGAGTATCCAAAGCTTTCACCAACGCCTCCGTCACTTGCGGAGCCGACATCTCAGGTTGCAAGTCGTATGTGGCTACCTTCGGCGAAGGAATCAATATACGGTCCTCGCCCTCAAATGGAGCCTCACGACCTCCCGAGAAGAAGAACGTCACATGCGCAAACTTCTCCGTCTCGGCAATACGCAACTGCTTCATGCCGGCTTTCGACACAATCTCGCCCATGGTGTTCTCTACATTCTCTTTTGGAAACAAGATATGTACGCCTGTGAACGAAGAGTCGTAAGGCGTCATGCAATAGTACTGTAAGTCCTTGATTGTGTGCATCCCTGCCTCGGGCATATCTTGCTGCGTCAGCACTATCGTAATCTCTTTTGCACGGTCGTTACGGTAATTGAAGAATATAACAACATCACCCTCTTGTATCGTAGCCAATGGCTTATCATTAGCATCTACAGCAACGATAGGTTTAATGAATTCATCGGTGATTCCTTCCTCGTACGACTCACGCATTGCAGCCAACAAGTCGTTCGCATGTTTGCCTTCACCATTCACCAATAGGTCATAAGCCAACTTGATACGCTCCCAACGTTTGTCACGATCCATCGCATAATAACGTCCGCAAATAGAAGCAATATGTCCTGCGGTGGTAGCACAATGTTTCTGCAAATCCTCGATGAAACCGATACCGCTCTTTGGGTCTGTGTCACGACCATCCATGAAACAGTGAATAAAAGCCTTCTCTATTCCATATAGCTTCGTAATCTCACAGAGCTTGAACAAGTGGTCCAGACTGCTATGCACTCCGCCATTCGAGGTCAAACCCATGAGATGAACCTGCTTGCCGTGTTGCTTAGCATAGGTAAAAGCAGACACAATCTCCGGATTTTGAAGTATCGAATTGTCCTTGCAGGCACGATTAATCTTCACAAGGTCTTGATACACAATGCGTCCTGCACCGATATTCAAGTGTCCTACTTCCGAGTTACCCATCTGCCCATCAGGCAAACCCACATTCTCACCCGACGCTTGAAGCTGAGAGTGAGGATAGGTAGCCAACAACTTATCCCAATTGGGTGTTGGGGTTGAATAAATAGCATCGGCTGAGGACTTATCACCTATGCCCCAACCGTCCAAAATCATCAATAATGCTTTTTTCATATTGCTAATATTTAATCAGTTATCTATCTATTATCTTTGTAGACTCTGTCCAACATACGCTTATCATCTTTCTCGCGCAAGGTCTGGCGCTTGTCGTAACTATGTTTACCTTGGCACAGCGCAATCTCCAGTTTTGCCAGTCCTTTTTCATTGATGAAAAGGCGCAAAGGGACAATGGTCTTGCCCGTTTCTTTCGTCATACGCTCCAACTTATTCAACTCTTTCCGTTGGAGGAGCAATTTGCGATCTCGTCTTGGTACGTGGTTATTGAAAGTACCCAATGCATACTCTGCAATGTGCATGTTCTTAACCCACAATTCTCCCGATGAAAACAAGCAATAGGTATCACTCAACCCTGCCTTACCTTCACGAATTGATTTTATCTCTGTGCCATATAACTGCAGTCCTGCAACATACCTATCGAGTATCTCGTAGTCAAATGTCGCACGCTTATTCTTTATATTTACATCCGTTTTAAACCGCATAATCTCTCCTATATTTTAGTCCAACCATCCCATTATCCCATTATTCCATTATCCTATTATCCAAGTTCAATATTCCCATTTTCAATGTTCTCATTGTTGTTTCACCCTCTCATGCTCAAAGCTTCATACAGCATATACCATAGTCTCAACCGCCAATAATCAAGTTTCCAAACGTCTTTCCCAAACATCTATATTATAGATAGAAAAAACACATATCCTTCAAGCCTGCAAAGATACAACTCTTTTCCAATATCTGCAATCCTAAAAAATAACAACTATAATCCTAAACAACGCCCCACTCATTAAACGCCCCAATCGTTTTTTGAGTTTATGATAATCATCGTAGGGACACCTGCAAATACCTGTGGCTAGCCTAAACCAAAGAGTAGCGGTTGATGTCTTAAATTCTCAGCCGCGCAGTGGCAAGGATAAAGAACCCCCACGCATTAGAAAGAAAGAATTTCCATCTCTTGTGTCTTCACAGAACCAGAAAAGTTTTCCGTCATTTTCGCAAGCACACTGTGCAAGCAGTGGCATACCAAGAAAATCTACTTCATCACCAGTATCTTCACCAGCGCATACTCCCCACCATCGGCACTATTACAGTGCGCATAATACACCCCGCTCCGCACCCGTTTCCCGTATGCATCGTTGCCGTCCCAAATAGCGATACCCCCATTAGAGATAGTCGAACATACAAGATTCCCTGCGACATCGGTAATCTTCACTACTGAGTTCTCCGACAGCTTAGCAATCGTTATAACTCCCTCAAACTCAGACCGTACCGGATTCGGATACGCGTACGCTTCCGTCAACTTCTCTTGCCCCTTGGCAGCGTCACCTTGATAAGAAAGCAACCCCGCATCCGTGCCAATAAACACCTCACCGTTCTCGTCATTGATAGCAATCGCCGTGATAGTATTCGACAGCAACGGCGAGTTCTCCGCCGTGAAATGCTCAATCGTCTCTTTCCCGTCAGCCGACATCAGATAGACGCCAGAAGTCCCAGTGCCTATCCATTTCCGATTGGCGCCATCCACCGCTATCGCATTGATACTCTCGTCATTAAGCAGATAATCGGCAAGGTTCGTCCCATCGTTACGCCGAATTTTGATGCGCGTACAAGCATTGGAAGTAAACAGTGTCTCAGGGTCCTCAAAAGTCAGGATACCCGCATTCGTCCCCAACCAGATCGCCCCATCATTATCTTGCGCCATAGAGTAGACATACTCGGGCGTGATAGTGTTCCCATCTTGGTCCACAAAAGTCGAGTAGAGCGCAGCCTTATCGTCATTATCATTATCTAATGTGCCATTATCATTGAATATACCGATACCCGCACTCACGCGTGCGTATGAGCAGAACTTCACATTTGGGTTCTGATTCGATATGATGATGTTCTTACAACGGTTAACCTTGTCATATTGACTTGCAGTATTATTGATCGAATGCCACTGTCCATCGGGCGAGAGTATCTTCACCCCATCGGGCGCATAGTTATAAAAAAACAAGTTATTGTCCGCATCCACGGCAAAAGCGTCAACCCAACTATACCGTTGCGGGTTACTCTCCACCAAAGTGATAATCGGACTGTTGTCAATATTATACAACTTGTAGAACTCATCATTGCGGAACTCAATCAGTCCTCCGCTACTAAAACCCGCAATAAAGAAATGCGACGGCTCCCCATTGAGACAGATCATATCCGTAAAGTCCATGGCATAATACCCAATATGCTCCTTAAAATACGACTGTGGGAAGTTCAGCCATGCCCCATTCTCATAGATTACCGCATGCCCTTCACGCCCGTAAGGCACTGCAAGATAGCCTCCTGACACCACAAATACACGCCCTTCCTTGACCCGAATCCGATAAATCGTGTTGCTAATAGGGCCCTCAGGTAAGTAGTTGTTGAAGGTATTATTCCTCACATCATACTTCCCCAACCCGTCCGAGTAATAAGCAAACCAATAGGTCTGGCTCGCTGTATTGTACACAACATCGGCGGCATTGATATACGCATAGATAGGTGTCGCCGCAAGAGCCGTATCAATAACGTAAGTGACCGTCGGCGTCAACGCATAGAGATGGTCGCCCTGCACTCTTATCTTGCTGATACTCTTCGCCTCGCTGTACGCCTTCCACACCCCATCTTGTCGGATTGACAGTACACTGTCGCGCAGCAGACACAGCTGACCATTGAACACTGCAACCTGACTAATCTTTTTATTGGGCACATCCTTCAGCGTATGCCAATGAGCATAATCCACCAAGTTATCGTTCAGATGCGCACAATACACCGAATCCGCCGATGACGCATAGATCGAATCATCGATGACGCATATCGATTCCACCGCAATCTTTGCCGCTTTTGCACCGATGTAATAGGTATCTTGTATCTCCCTCCTGCGCAGATTCAGCGCAATGATACCAAAATCCATCGCAATATACGCCTTCTCCCCGTGCAGACAAATCGCATTAGCCTGCTTGCTGAGTGTCGTCTGCGTGTTGTATAGGTCGGGAATGTTGTAGATCGTGTTGTCGTCATAAAGGATATCAATATTGCCGTCCACATACAGCAGCAGAAGCCCATGAATAGCCGTCGAGTACCGCATCTGCGCAATGTTTATGTCGCTCAACCCAGTCAGTTTGTTACAAGTCGCAATCTCCTCCGTCTCCTTGTCGAGATAGAACAGCGCCCCGTCGCTGAGGGCATAGATCCGTTCAGCGTTTTGCTCAACGGCTGTGACGTTATTGTAGGCATAATGGATGTTCCATCCGTGCATCTCTGTCTGCGCCCAAATCAGCGGGCAAACGAACAGCAAAGCAATGAATAATGGTCGTTTCATAGACATGCGTGATTGATATATTCCCATAATGCAGCGAGTGCGCGGCTGCGATGACTAATCTTGTTCTTTTCCTCCTCCCCCATTTCCGCAAAAGTACCGATGAAACCGTTAGGAATGAATAGCGAATCGTACCCAAACCCTTGCCCGCCACGCTCCGTCTCTGCGATGACTCCGTCGACCGTTCCCTCGAACTGATGCTCCTCCCCGTGAACAATAAGCGTGATAACTGTCCGAAACCGAGCCTTCCTGTTGCTCACTCCCGACAACTCTTGTAGCAACTTCGCCCTGTTTCGTGCCGGATCCGATGGCTCACCTGCATAGCGTGCCGAGTAAACTCCAGGCGCACCATTAAGGGCTTCCACCTCCAAACCCGTGTCATCCGAGAAGCAATCAACGCCAAAATGTTCGAATACATACCGAGCTTTCAGCCGTGAGTTCCCCTCCAAAGTCGCCTCCGTCTCAGGTATATCTGCGTGACAATCAATGTCATCGAGGCCCAGAATCTCGACCTTCGACGAGAATATCTCGCGCGCCTCGGTGAGCTTGTGTGGATTATTTGTGGCAAATACAAGTTTCATACGGCGGCAAAGTTAGCACTATTTACGCACATTCCGAAACCTTTCCCCGAAAATCAACCTACCTCCCTCCAAATTCCCTGCGAAAACATACCCACAACAGTCCCCAAAACGCAAGCAAGAAGTCGCCAATCAGTAGGTGATCAGTCGCTCATCAGTAGGGCGAATCTCGAGCGTATAACCCTACCATTACCCTACCATTACCCTAGCATGTGACACCCTTATGAGACCCTTGTAATGGTTTTCACTTGTATTTCAATCACTTACAAACATGCGATTCCCCGTAACGAATTGAATAATGTAAAAAGTTACTACTATGTATTGCACAGTACAAATTAATGCACTACCTTTGCGATTGAAAATTTGAACCCTCATGATTGACAACATTAAAACACAGATGCGCAAAGGAATACTCGAGTATTGCATATTAGCGGTGCTCGAAAACAAAGGCGAAGCCTATGTCTCCGACATCCTATCCATCATGAAAGAGGCAGATCTCTTCGTCGTTGAAGGCACCATCTACCCTTTGCTTACGCGCATGAAAAACAGCGGTCTCCTTACCTATCGCTGGAAAGAATCGACCGGTGGTCCACCACGCAAGTACTACCAACTCACACCACAGGGTGTTGAACTTTACAACTCCCTTCAACAAGAGTGGATTACCATCAAAACTGCCGTTGAAAACGTAACAAATCATAACTAATATAAATATTTACAACTATGGAACCAAAAAGACTTTGTCGTTCAAACAACAAACTGATTGCCGGTGTTTGCGCCGGTATTGCTGAGTATTTATCGGTTGACCCGACCATCATTCGTGTCATTTATGCAGCATTATCCGTATTCACTGCAGGCTTTCCTGGACTGCTTCTCTACATCATTCTCGTCCTTCTTATGCCCAATCAATAACTAAAAGCAAATGAAACCAACTACCACCATTAACCTTAATGGGCTCGTTTTCTATATCGATGACGATGCTTATCAGACGCTCTTCACTTACCTCAACGATGTTCGCAGGCAGATCGGCGAAACGGTTGACAATGAAGAGATTATGCACGATGTCGAAGCCCGTATTGCTGAACTGTTCAACGAGATGTTACAGCACAAAGGTATTCAGGTAATCAACAATTTTATGGTGCATCAAGTGATGGATCAATTGGGTAAGCCTGAAGACTTTGCGCCTGAAGAAAGCACCATTTCATCGGATAAAATGGATGAATCAAGCAATGAAAATGGGACATCTAATGGAGATGGTGCGAGCAACATCAATAATGCGAGCAACGAGAATCGACCGAGGCGGCGTCTTTATTTGGATAAGGATAATGCATTGTTGGGAGGTGTATGCGCAGGACTTGCGGCATACCTTGGTATCAATGTGGTGTGGGTGCGTATCATCTTTGTTCTTTGTCTGTTCTTGTATGGAGCGGCATTGCCTATTTATCTGCTTATGTGGATTATAGCCCCTGCTGCTCGTACGGCAGCACAACGGTTAGAGATGCGGGGTGAAACGCCATCGATTGAGAATATCAAGAAAGAACATGAGAGAATGGTTCAATATGCAGACGAGAACCAAGCAAGTATGAAGGCACATCATGTCTTACGCACTTTGTTACGTGTGCTACTTTTCTTCGTAATCGCTTGCATTGCCTTTCCTCTTGCTGCGATGTTACTTGTGTTATTGTTTGTACTTCTCTACTTCTTTATTGGTTTTGTCATTGCTTTTCCTTTGGGATGTGCTCCGTGTTTCTCGAATAGTAGTTTGGTGCTCACTTCTCCAAATATTGCAATTCTTACGTCGGTCTTATTGTTTTTGGTGGTTGCTATTCCCCTTTTCATAGGGATATATTGGGGTATATACTACCTTCGTAAACGCAAGAACCCATCGAAAAAGTTTTGGATTATAACCTTGATCCTCTGGTTATGTTCGGGTATTGGTTTGGGAGTTGTTGCGATTTGTGGGCTTAAGCACGCTACTGAGCACCCACTGATCATATACAGATCATACAATAAGTCAATAGACACGACGAATACCGTCCGCTGCGCACCATTTCATGCGGTCGTGGTTGATGGGAAAGTTAACCTACAAATAGCACAAGCCGACTCTTGCACCGTGGCTATTGATAAGGACGCCCTATCAGCGGTCAGTACCTCTATTAAGGATAGTGTATTGAAAATATCGGCGCCTTATTCCGACCATACGCCCACGGTTCGAGTTACCTTGCCTCAGTTAGATTCACTTGCGGTGAATGGTTCGGGAACGGTAACTACCGATGGAATCATACAATTGGACAGTCTGACTGATATGATTGACGACGCAATCGATAATCTCTAACCCCTCGGCGCTTACTTGAGGAAGACGAAGTAGACAGCGGCTATCAAGCAAGCGAAAGCGGCAAGATGGTTCCAATGCAGCGCTTGACCTTTGAACACGAACACCGAGAACAGGGTGAAGATTGTGATAGAGATAACCTCTTGAATAATCTTCAACTGCATCAGAGTGAAAGGTCCGCCGTTGCCCTCAAAGCCGATACGGTTGCCATTGACCTGACAGATATACTCTGGCAATGCCAATAACCACGAGCAGAGAATGACTAAAATGAGGGGTGTGTGATTGGTGATGACGCCAATGGATTGTAACTTCAAGTGGCCGTACCAAGCCAAGGTCATAAAGATGTTGCTGCATATCAGCAGTCCTATTGTACCTAATCCGTGCATAACTTTTTATATTAAGGATATATTAAAATTCACCATTTCATCGGGAGATATTCGTCTTTGATATTGCTCATTGCACCCCATATACTGTCCCGCACATGAGGGTTGAACTGCTCCAATTGCTTCACCAATTCCTTCATTCCGCTGCGCGAACTCTCTTTCTCGAATGGACACAGTTTCGCCTGTTTCTTGTAGCCTCGCATCTCGGCATAGACGGCTATCTCCTTCTCTTCCATTAGACAGAGCGGACGAATCATCGTTATAGGGAACTTGCTCATTTTCAGGCTTGGAGCGATAGTGGAGAAACTGCCTTGAAAGATGAGGTTCATCAATAAGGTCTCTATGATGTCGTCTTGATGATGCCCTAAGGCAATCTTGTTGCACCCTAACTCTTGTGCCGTCTCAAAGAGGGCCTTACGCCGATACCACGAACAGAGGAAGCAGTGCGATTTACGAGTATCGGTTGTGTCGTCGAACTTCGTTGTACGATGCACAAAGGTCACGTTGTGCTCCTCGCAGAACGATTGCAGGTAGGCTATATCCGACTGATAACCAATGTTCTCGACCGATACATGCACGGCATATACCTTAAACCGAGGTACATAGATTTTCGACCGTTCACCCAAGAACTCCACCAGTGCCAACGAGTCTTTGCCGCCTGAGAGTCCGACTAATATATTGTCATTGTCGGCAATTAACCCATATTCGGAACACGCCTTATGAAACAACCGAGTCAACTTCGATTGCTGCCGTATCAATGCTATCTCTTCTTTGCTACGTTCCATTCCTTATATATATTGCAAAACGGCTGCAAAGGTAAGCAAAACCTATGGGATAAAGTAATCGTGATGAAGTTTGTCCGTTTCTTTTTGTTGTATATAACTTATTTTCAGTGCTTTACAATCTAGAAGTTCTAGAGATTCTAGAGATTCTAGAAGTTCTAGAATAGTTTGCTCGAACTCTCTAAGCAAAAAAATATCACTTTTTTCGGTAAAGTGTTTGGAGGTAAAGAAAAATGTCGTACCTTTGCAGTCGCTTTTCAAAGATGCGTGCGTATGTGGAGTTTGTACGGTTACCATCTGCGAAAATGCTTGCGGAAATAGCTCAGTTGGTAGAGCACGACCTTGCCAAGGTCGGGGTCGCGGGTTCGAGTCCCGTTTTCCGCTCAAGCCAAAAAGAGCAGAACAGCGGTTCTGCGTTTTTGTCTCTAATAGGTGAGACGAAAGCCCGAATGGCGGAATTGGTAGACGCGCTCGTTTCAGGTGCGAGTGTTGAGAGACGTGCAGGTTCGAGTCCTGTTTCGGGCACGAGAGTGACTTACCAAGCAGACAAATTTAGTTGGCTATTATTGATAAAGGAGTTGCAAGGCGAGAAGCCGAAGCAACGCCCACGCGCAGGTGGTGAAATTGGTATACACGCTACTTTGAGGGGGTAGTGGTCGCAAGATCGTGTGAGTTCGAGTCTCATCCTGCGCACGCACATAAACATTTGGAACAATTTTGACACGATGGAGGCTGTCCGTGAGGATAGCCTCCATTTTTTGTTAAGATAGGCACAAAATCGATGATTTCATCGGGAAAAATAGGTCTATAACATAATAATTCCACAAAAAAAGTCAGTTTATAGTTGCCTCTTTGGTGAGTAAGTAGTATCTTTGCAACGTTATAGAGTGGACTATAACTGAACCCTAATTAGATTCGTAATAAAATAAAATAACATGAAAGCGTTAAACAAACTTACGGCTCCTAAGAGCGTTGCTCCTGAGCGTATTATCCAATTTGGAGAGGGTAATTTCTTGCGTGCATTCGTTGATTGGATTATCTACAATACCAATCAGCGTACCGACTTCAACTCGAGTGTTGTAGTTGTTCAACCTATCGATAAGGGTATGGTAGAGTGGCTCAATGGTCAAGACTGTATGTACCACGTCAACCTTCAAGGTCGTCTTAACGGTGAGGCAGTGAATAGTTTGACTCGTATTGACTGTATCTCTCGTGCATTGAACCCATATTCGCAGAACGCTGCTTTTATGGCATTGGCTGACCAACCTGAGATTCGTTTCGTTATCTCGAACACCACAGAGGCTGGTATTGCATTTGACCCTGCTTGCAAGTTCGCAGATGCTCCTGCATCGTCTTATCCTGGTAAACTGACGCAACTCCTTTATCGTCGTTTCAAGACTTTCCATGGTGCTGCTGATAAGGGTCTTATCATCATGCCTTGCGAGTTGATTTTCCTCAACGGACACCACTTGAAAGACTGCATCTATAAGTACATTGAACTCTGGAAAGAGGATTTTGGTGCTGACTATGAGGCATTCAAGAAATGGTTTACCGATTACAACTATGTATGTGCTACATTGGTTGACCGTATCGTTCCTGGTTTCCCACGCAAAGAGATTAAGCAGATTCAAGAGAAGATTTGCTACGCAGATAACCTCGTTGTGCAAGCCGAGATATTCCACTTGTGGGTGATTGAGGCTGCAGAGAATCTGTCGCTTGAGCAGTTGGCAGAGGAGTTCCCTGCAAACAAGGCTGGTTTGAATGTGCTATTCGTTAAGTCGGAGGCTCCATATCACGAGCGTAAGGTGACTTTGTTGAATGGTCCTCACACGGTATTGTCGCCAGTGGCTTACCTCTCGGGCGTAGATATTGTTCGTGATGCTTGCAACCATCCAATCATTGGTCAATATATCCACAAGGTACAGTTTGACGAGTTGATGCAGACCCTTAACTTGCCAATGGACGAGTTAAAGCAGTTTGCTGCAGATGTATTGGAGCGTTTCAACAATCCTTATGTAGACCATCAGGTTACCTCTATCATGCTGAACTCGTTCCCGAAGTTCCAGACCCGCGACCTGCCAGGTTTGAAGACCTACTTGCAGCGTAAAGGTGAACTGCCAAAGGGCTTGGTTCTTGGTTTGGCTGCTATCATCACCTATTACAAAGGTGGCGTAAGAGCCGATGGTGCTACTATTCAGCCTAACGACGACCCACAGATTATGCAGTTGCTTAAAGACTTGTGGGCAACCAACGATTATCACAAGATTGCTGAGGGCGTTCTTGCCGCTAAGGACCTTATCTGGACAGAGCACGGCGATTTGAACGAGATTCCTGGTTTGACCGCTATGGTTGAGCAGTTCCTTCGTGATATCCAAGAGAAGGGTATGCTTGAGACAGTTAAATCTATATTGTAAACTTATTTGTGTGATAGAGAGAGGTTCGCTTCTCTCTATCTTTTTCATTATCTATGACACCTGTATTCCGTATCAACCCTGCCGACAATGTAGCTGTGGCTATTGTGCCTCAGACTGCAGGCACTAAGATTGCTATTGATGGTATCGAAGTTACCGTACGCCAAGATGTTCCTGCTGGGCATAAGATTGCGTTGAAAGACTTTGCCGAAGGCGAGAATGTGATTAAGTATGGTTATCCTATCGGACACACACGCAATGCTATAAAAGCAGGCGAGTGGGTGAACGAGCATAACATCAAGACCAACCTTGCAGGACTGCTCAGTTATGAGTATCACCCTGTGACTTTCGACAAGAAAAAGGTAGAAGATAAGCACTTGACTTTCAAAGGTTACCGTCGTGCTAATAACCAAGTAGGTATCCGTAATGAGGTATGGATTATCCCTACGGTGGGTTGCGTCAACGGTATCGTTTCTCAGTTGGCAGAGCGTCTGCGTGAAGAGACAAAAGGTGAGGGAGTAGATGCTATTGTGGCTTTCCCACATAACTACGGTTGCTCTCAGTTGGGCGATGACCACGAGAACACGAAGAAGATTCTGCGTGACATGGTGCATCATCCTAATGCAGGGGCAGTGTTGGTAGTGGGATTGGGTTGCGAGAATAACCAACCGGATGTCTTTCAAGAGTTCTGTGGCGATTACGACAAGGACCGTGTGCAGTTTGTTGTAGCACAGAAGATTGAAGGTGACGAAGTGGAATACTGCATGCCTATCCTGCGCGAGTTATATAAGAAAGCGGCAGCAGATAAGCGCGTAGAGATACCTCTATCAGAACTGCGAGTAGGACTCAAGTGTGGAGGTTCTGACGGTTTCTCGGGTATCACAGCCAACCCGCTGTTGGGTCTGTTCTCCGATTTCTTGGTGGAGCAAGGTGGTACAACTATCTTGACGGAAGTGCCTGAGATGTTCGGCGCTGAGACCATCTTGATGAACCGTTGCAAGACGACAGAGTTGTTTGACCAGACGGTGAGTCTTATTAATAACTTTAAGGAGTATTTCCTCTCGCACGGTGAGCCTGTAGGTGAGAACCCATCGCCAGGAAACAAAGCAGGTGGTATCTCGACCTTAGAGGAGAAAGCCTTAGGTTGCACGCAGAAATGTGGTAAAGCGCCTGTGTCGGGTGTGTTGCCTTATGGCGAGCGTTTGCAGACGAAGGGTTTGAACCTTCTCTCGGCACCAGGTAATGACCTTGTGGCTGCTACGGCTTTGGCTTCCGCTGGTTGCCACTTAGTATTGTTCACTACCGGTCGTGGTACGCCATTTGGGACTTATGTGCCGACGGTGAAGGTGTCGACCAACTCGGCTCTGGCGAAGAACAAACCTACATGGATTGACTTCAATGCAGGGACGATGGTAGAGGATGAGCCTGTGCAGCAAGTCTTTGAGCGTTTTGTGGAGTATGTTATCCGCGTGGCAAGTGGTGAATATACCAACAACGAGCGCAAGGGCTATCACGAGATTGCCATCTTCAAGACAGGCGTCACATTGTAGTGATGGGCGATAAATATAGGTAGGTGGTTCGTCGCACCTATTCCTATAATCTTCAACATAGTAAAGACGAGGGGAGGAAGTTCTGTAATGGAACTTCCTCTTTTTATTTTCTTTTTTCTATTTTTCTCCTTGTAGGGACTTCCCCTTGCCACTGCGTGGCAGAGAAATGAAGAGAAAAACTTGCACTGCATGCAAGAGAAATGAATAGAACTCCTATAATATCTCCTGCTCGCTTTGCTCACGAGAAATAAAGGAAATGAAAGAAAGAATGAATGAAAGATGCAGGTTGAATTTTTTGTATTTGTTGAGTCTCGATTGCTGTGTTTTTCTGATTGATGTGCTTATAAAATGGGTAGTTAGAAAAAGAAAAGGCACTGCCGTAAATAAGAAAAACGGATTTTGAAATCCGTTTTTCTTTTTCTGCTTTTGCTTGTAACGCACTTTTGCTCAATGCCTTACACTGGGTCAGTTGTTTATCAAGGGCAAAAGTACAAAATTTGAATGATATACACAACATATATGCGAGCAAGCCATATCCCTTCTTTGTTGTTTATCAAGGGCAAAAGTACAAAATTTGAATGATATACACAACGCGTATAAGCGTGTGGGGTTGACGCTCGCAGTTGTTTATCAAGGGCAAAAGTACAAAATTTGAATGATATACACAACACACTGCCGCTTCGCCTTAACCACGAACCAGTTGTTTATCAAGGGCAAAAGTACAAAATTTGAATGATATACACAACTGACGGTACTTCGGACATCTATACCACCGAGTTGTTTATCAAGGGCAAAAGTACAAAATTTGAATGATATACACAACTTATTGCCGAGGGCTATTTGGTAACCCGTACGTTGTTTATCAAGGGCAAAAGTACAAAATTTGAATGATATACACAACAATTATGGCGTGTCTGTCAAAGCCGAGCACGTTGTTTATCAAGGGCAAAAGTACAAAATTTGAATGATATACACAAC
>CAYNMA010000003.1:0-56148 GCA_964398075.1 uncultured Bacteroides sp.
CCTTCCACGATGATGTGCGGCTTGTGTATAAAGATGTGGATGTGTCGCTGTTTGAAGGAGGAGGCATTAGTTCGATGAGACCGGATTGGGTAGAGAGAGAGACGGAAATAATCTATAATCGCTATGTACCTAAACGGTTGCAGGCAGATTACAAGGTGTTTATGCGTTATCCATGGTTGCGCCAGGCAGACAATAGCCGTATTTTTCGTTTTATGTTGCACGTGGTGAAGTACTTGTCTAAGCGTTTAAGATGAATATTGAGGTTAAGGTAGTATATCGTACAGAGTTTCTTTCTTTGAGAGAGGATTGGAATAGATTGTATGCAGGAGAAGACATGTCTTACTTCCAGTCTTTTTCGTGGAACGAATTGGTACTGTCCTGTATGCCAAAGGATACGCGCTACTATGAAGCCTCTTTTGCTGTATTGAAGACCGAAGGACAGGTTCAACTTATTGCCCCATTATGGGTGGTGAAGAAGCACTATAGGTGGATGAACAAACCGCAGATAACCTTGTTAGGTTCAGTAGGTTGGAGCGATTATTGCAATTTTATCTATAACGAGTGGCATGACGAGTGGGCAGATGCATTATTCGAGAAGATAAAGGCCTATTATGGTGTAGAGACTTTTCATTTCTCGAATCTCAAAGAGACAACACATCTTTATCCTTATATATTATCGCACTTCGCAGTAGACAAAGATACGCAAGGATTATGTGTGGCATTGTCTATTCCGCAAAGTATGGACGAGTATCATTCTATGTTGTCGAAACATGCCAAACAAAATATACGCACTGCTTTGAATCGTTTAGAAAGAGATGGCGTGGAATATACTATCTCTTTTGATGATAAGTCGGTGAATAGGGAACAATTGTGGGCGCTGCGTGCAGTACGAGCAGAGAAACGTCTGCAGGAAGAGTTGACACGGATTGGAGCAGCACGGCGAATAAGGCGATTTCTTAAGGACCGTTTTTTATCTATACCTATACGCTCCTACAATCCGATTATCGACGATAAAGAGTCGGCCTTTCTTACCATAAAACATGGTGAGGAACTGATGGCCTTTTTCTGTTATGGGAAAGATGAACTTCGTAATGAGATAGTTGTGATGGCGGCTGGAATTGATGAGAAGTATAAGTTTTATAGTCCTGGCATGGTGTTGTGGTATGCGTTTATCCAAGAGACGATTGCTAAACAAACGTTGAGAAAGATTGATTTTACACGAGGAAATGAGGATTACAAAAAGATGTTAGGCGGTAGCGAAAGTAGTATTCATTTTGTGGATATACGATTGTAGTATGAAGTGTATATTGATTGTCGTTATAGCGTGTATCTGTTTAGCAGTAGTCTGTCTGTGGCTACTCAAAACCAAACGAATGACCTTGCCATTTCTCTATAAGTATTCGGAGGGATATACCATTGGTGTGGTTAAAACTAAGAACCCATTGGCAATAGATGTATCGAATATACATATATTAGAAAAAAGCATGTTTTGTATGCATCCGCAACCTACGATAATGGCAGACCCTTTTATCGTTAAAGAGTATGGCAAGTACTACATATTCTATGAAGAACTGACAGGGAAACATCGTAACTTAGGGGCTGATATTGCAGTATTGGAAAGTGATGATTTCATCAATTGGCGTAGACAGGGTATTATATTGAAAGAGCCGTTCCATTTATCTTTTCCTAATGTGTTTAAATGGAACGGTGTATGGTATATGCTTCCTGAAGCAAGCGCATCTAAGGAATTGAGATTATATCGCTCAACACAATTCCCTTATAAGTGGGACTTGTGTAAAGTGTTAATGAAAGATGTGCAGTATGCAGACCCTATGATAATGGAAAAAGATGGAGTGTGGTACTTGTGGTTAAATCTCGTGGGTAAAGAGGATAGTTTGCGATTATACATTGCGGATGATCTATTTGGAGATTGGCGAGAGCATGCTCAATCGCCTATTCGTGTGAAAGAACAAGATACTCGCCCAGCGGGTAGGGTATCAAAGATAGACAATGAATGGTACTATTTTGTACAAGAACATTTGGGCGGTTATGGTACAGGTACTATAGTCTATAAGATGCTAACTCTTACACAGACTGAGTATGAGGATGAAAGATTGGAGTGTAGTCCCATACTACATAAGTTTGGTGAAGGTTGGGCAAAGAATGGCATGCACCATTTATCTTTCATTGAAGACGAAGATGGACAATATGCGTGTGTAACAGATGGTTTATTGGGCGACAGAGGATGGCGATGGCGAATAGATATGTTGAATTTCCCTCAGTTCAGTTCGCTTAAATATAAGAAATAGTATAATATCGCGATATAGTCATTGATATCATTATGATACCCAAGATCATACATTATTGTTGGTTTGGCGGGAAGGCGTACTCGAAGACGGTGCAGAAATGTATGGCTACATGGCATAAGCATCTGTCGGATTATACGTTTATGCTTTGGAACGAGGAGACGTGTGTACAGTATGCAGAGGCACACGGATTACCGAATCCGTTGAAACATCCCTTTGCGCAGTCGGCGTATAAAGCTGGTAAGTATGCTTTTGTGGCAGACTATGTGCGTTTCTGGGCGTTGTATTATGTCGGAGGCGTGTATCTGGACACGGATATGTATGTCGTCAAGAGTTTTGATGCACTGTTGAATGCAGAATTTTTCGGCGGTTTGGAGACCGCCGAAAGCGCCGCAGGACACAGTGCCAACGGTACTGTGTCCTGCGGTGCCCTCGGGGCTTGCGCCCTCGGGGCTTGCGCCCGAGAGGTGTTGGCGAAGTATAATACCTTGACTTTCGACCCGAATGATGTTGCACCTTTTGTTGTGCCACGCATCATCACGCCTATCCTTGCACAGCATACGGAGGTTACTATCTATCCGTACGACTATTTCTATCCGTTCCCATATACTCAACGGCAGGAGCGCAATTTCCTTGCTTATCGTACGGAGAACACCTTCGCCATACATCTGTGGGACTTGAGTTGGTCAACATGGTATAATAAATGCATGAGTAATATCGTTTATTGGATAAAAAAGACCTATGTCTATCGGCTCTTGCATAAATAATATAGCCCTCTTCACTCTCAAACTCTGCAATGCGTTGCGGGGGAGTGTGCATCGTTATGTCTATACAGGGCAATACACCACCAATCGCAACTATGGCGATGCCTTAGGCTTGTGGTTGCCCAAGTTGTTGGGTATCAATGGCGGACGACTGCTACCGAAGCGTTTTGTCTTTGCCCAACAGTATGCGCGAGGCACGAACCTGCAGATGGTGGGGTCTACCTTAGGCGATGTGGACGAGCACTCGGTGGTATGTGGTGCAGGGGCTGTGTCGGCTGACCAACGAGCCAAAGGTGTGCCACAGAAGATTGTGAGTGTACGAGGACCATTGACGCGTGATATTCTC
Source organism: uncultured Bacteroides sp. (assembly GCA_964398075.1). GTDB lineage: Bacteria > Bacteroidota > Bacteroidia > Bacteroidales > Paludibacteraceae > Colicola. Next base: position 3,417 of record CAYNMA010000003.1, read on the forward strand.
TTGTCGCAAGGTATCGATTGCCCTGCGGTATATGGCGACCCTGCGATGCTGTTGCCGCTGTTCTATACGCCTGCACAGGTGGTCAAGAGACACAAGATAGGACTTATCCCGCACTATGTGGATAAAGACAATGCCCTTGTGCAGCGTCTTGCGGAGAACTCCGATGTGCATCTTATCGACATCCGACTGCCGCGTACTCGTGGTCTGCGGATGAGTATAGAACGTTATTGGCGGCAATGGATAGACGACCTCTGTTCGTGCGAGTGCGTGGTGTCGTCATCGCTGCATGGACTCATCATCGCTGAGGCATACAGCATACCCACTCTGTGGGCTAAGTTCTCCGATGATATCAATGGGAACGACTTTAAGTACTATGATTATTATAAATCTATTAATACCCCCCCCAGATGATTGATTTTCGTTATGAAATGAATACCGATATAGATACTATATTAAAGGATGTAACACTAAAAGATACCTCGGCAGTGGATAAGGAGGGGTATAAGAGGTTGCTAATGAATGCAATACAGGAAGTGTTATGAACTATATATTTGAGATTGCATACAATAAAACGATTCATTTATGCGTGAAGAAGATGTCTTGATATTGCTTACAGCGACTGTAACTCCCAATACCGGAGTCACAACCTATTTCTATATGAATCCGGCAGAACGCAGAGAGCAATATAGGCAAGCCATCTGCTATTACCTGAAACATACAACGGCTAAAATCGTATTCGCAGAGAACTCGGGTTGTGACTTGGCAAAGGACTTTATTGACATCCCTGCGGATAGATTGGAGTTTATCGTTTGGAACGAATTGCCCAATGGTCACCCGAACAAAGGGTATAACGAAATGAAGATATTGGAACGAGTGTGGGATGAGTCGGCTTTGATAAAATCCTGCTCTTGTGTGATAAAGATAACAGGACGACTAATCTGCAAGAACATTAAGAAGGTAATATCTTCTTTGCCATCGAATACGGACCTCTCTGTTACTATAAATAGAAAACATACCTATACCGATTCTCGCATCTTTGCGCTGTCTCCTCGAGTTGGCGGTTGCTTGTTTCAGTATAGAGAACGGCTTAATTCCTTAGTCGGCTTTGAGGATATACTACTGCTCATGATAGACAACCTACCACCAAAACACAAGTTCGTCTATATGCCTGTTTATTGCAATATGAGCGGCGTAGAGGCAGGGAGAGGTATCTCCTATAATGTGGGGGGGGTAAAACTGCTTAGAGACAAAATAAAACACCAAATAAAGAGACTGAGTTTTTATCTATATACATTGCAGCACAAATGAACTATATCCTTGAATTCCTATTATATCGTCCTCGAGTATATTCGGGGTTGGACCACTTGATGGTGGAGTTGGCGCGTCAGGCGACGAGAGATGGTAACCGTGTGGTGTGTGTCTATTGCGACAGCATGGACGGTATGCCTGCGTTGCAAGCCGACATCGCTGAGGCTGGTGGCGTAGTGGAGGTCATCCGCAGCAACAAAAAGAAGATGCTGGTGGATATATGGCATCTGTATCGGAAGTACCGTCCGCAGGTGGTGGATACGCATTTCGTGCAGGCAGCGAAAATTTACACCGCCTTGCTCTCGAGGGTGTTGGGCGTGAAGCATTTCACTCACGAGCACTCGCTGCTTGGGGACGATGTGCAGCAGTATATCTGCACGAAAGGACGCATCAAACGTATCGGGTTGGGACTGTACTACTGGTTGCTGACACGATGGAGCAAGCGGGTGTTCTGCATCTCGGAGGCGATACATCGGCAGTACTTGTTGTGGAGTTATGGGCATTGCCGCAATGTGCAGACGCTCTATATCGGCACGCAGATAGTGGAACCACGCTACACGCGCAGTGAGGCACGCGAACTGTTGCATATCCCTAATGATGCGAAGGTGCTGACCAATATCTCTGCCATTGAGCCAATCAAGGGTATCGACATCATCTTGCAGGCGGTGGCGCAGTTGAAGCAGCAAGGGCAGGAGTGGCTCTTTGTGCATATTGGTGGCTTGCGCAGTGACACCGCCGAGCAGCGGGACTATGCCGAGTCGTTGCGCACGATGGCGGAGCAACTGGGTATTGCGGAGAATGTGCGGTGGTTAGGTCGGCGTACCGATGTGCAGGATATCCTTCCGATGGCGGATATCTATGTGCATCCCTCTCGTTCCGAGGGTTTAGGGTCGGTGCTGATGGAGGCTGCCGTGGCGCATCTGCCGCTGATAGGTACGCGTGTGGGCGGTATACCCGAGATAATCCACGAGGGCGAGACAGGTATGCTTGTCCCGACAGACGATGCTGAGGCTCTGGCGCAGGCGGTGATGACGATGGAGAAAGACAAAGTGCGAATAGGGGGGGGGGCTTACGAGTATGTCCGTTCGCAGTTTGAGCAGGAAAAACTGGCGGGTGTGATGTATAGATGTATGGATGTATGATTTTTGCATATATGCTGCATTTGTAGTAACTTTGCAGTCTCGCAACGTTTGAAAATGTGAAATTCTGAGTAATGTCGTGAATATAATGATGATAGGTATATGAATTTCGAGATAATACCATGGTTATCGTACGCAGGTCAAATCGGTTTGCAGATGTGTGTTACGGCATCGTTTATATACATGCTGTATCGTTATCGACGCGATACTTTATCATTGTTATTTATTTTTCTATGTTTTCCGAGTGCCATTTCCTTTTATGGTATTGTAGCCGGAAATATCTATAAGGTTCTTTCTCTTGCTTTTTGTGTATATGCTTTTGCTAAAACGAAAGCTTATAAAACCTATCGTTCTCACGAGGTTTGGATATTGCTGACGTTTGCATTGTTTACGATACAGTTCTTTGTTGCAACGCTATTCTATTCGTCGGGTAATACTGCTACTATTATTTTCAGCCAGTATTCGCGTTATATTGAAGCCTTGTTTTTGTATTTTATCGTCAAGAGCATAGTCTATAAAGGTCAAAAGGACAACCTACTAAAACTATTCTACGAAATAGGTTTGATACAGATTATTATATCGGTAATCAAGTTTTTGATATTCCGTACGCAGATAGAGGGATTGGTTGGCACAATGTCTCTTTCAGGAGGCGCAATGGGAACGACTATACCTATATTGTGGTTTCTTATCCTTTGGCTTTATCGCAAGGGTAAATTTAATAAGTGGGATTGGCTGTATGTATTAGGTCTATTATGGGTGGGCTTTACAACAGGTAAACGTGCAGTCATGTTTATCTTACCAGTTATAGTTTTTGCTTTTTTTGTCTATGTGCAGGGTGTTCACCTGAAAAAATACATGATAGGTGCGTTGGCTTTAGTGCCATTGCTTTTCTATTTTGGAGTTCGTCTTACACCATCTCTTAATCCGGAGAACAAGATATGGGGTAGTTTCGATTGGGATTATGCTTTTGGATATGCCGAAGAGTATCAGTTTGGCGACAAGGGAATACAAGGGCAGATGGACGAATTGCAGAAGTCTCATGATTTACAATATAGTGGTGGTGAGTTTTCTTCTTTCCAAGCTTCACAGATAAAGGCTGATGGACGAGGTGGCGCAACTATAGCCTTATTGAAATTGATGTTTGGTGGCTATAAGTCAATAGAGCAAGATTGGTGGGGACTTGGTTTTAAGAATATGTATGGTATCGACTATGCTACTTTTGCTAAATTGCCATTAACTATCCAAATTAACCATAAAGGTTCTGCGACTGGCTTTTTCCAGAGTTATGTCTCTACGGGTATTTATGGGGCTTTGTGCACGATTCTGTTTTTCTTTGTCTTGCTTTTGTATACAAAGAACTTCAGGATAAAAACAATCCTTATTGCAATCTGTGCGTGGGAGTATTTCATGTATACGGGAATGATATTTCGTACCCCCATATTTATGACGATATTGTTCATTATGATACATGTTACCAATGTAGATATGCAATATCATCGATTAGTACAAAGAGCTCAAGAACGATGAAAATAAGTATTATCATACCAGTATACAATGTTGTCGCCTATCTGCGGCAGTGTGTGCAGTCTGTATTGGCGCAAACCTATCAAGACATAGAGATAATCTTGGTGGATGATGGTAGCACCGATGATTCAGGGACACTATGTGATAGTTTGGCAGAACAGGATAATCGCATTTGCGTCATTCATCAATCTAATCAAGGATTGAGTGGGGCTCGCAATACAGGACTTCGTCAAGCTACTGGTGATTATATCGCATTCCTTGATGGAGACGATATCTATATGCTAACAGATGGTATAGAACGATTGATGAAGATAATAGAAAAAACGTTTATTGATGTCTTATTATTTCAGTGTGTGGATATCTATTCTAATCAACAAACTATCCGTAAAGCGTATGATACTGCTTATATCTCAACACATTCTGCAACTGAGGTATTTGAATATCTTGTGCGGTCTCAGTCGTTAAATATGAGTGCTTGTTTCCAACTCTTACGCCGCGAGTTCTTACTACAAAACAATCTTTTCTTTGAGGTGGGACTGTTGAGTGAGGATGTCGACTGGACTTTGCGTCTTTGGAGGTATGCACAGCAAGTTAATGCCATAAATATACCCATGTATGGTTATCAACATCGTGAAGGTAGTATCACAACTACTTATACGATACGTAACTTGCGTTCGTATGATTGTATATTCAACAAGTTCAAAGCTCAGTATGCAACAGAATTAGAAGAAGGGAGTATGACTGAGCTAGTGACGCATTATTGGAAAACGACCTTGGGATATTTGGCTCAAATGTATACCTCGTGTTTGTATGGGTATAACCAAATAACCCATAATGCCCGGAACGAAGCCATGCAGATACTTCGTACACACAAAGATTTGTTGCAATACAGCATATCTCGGAAGTCTAATAGAGTGGTGTTATGTAACCGCTTTGTTGGTCTACGCCTAACTATTTGGCTATTTGCTTTATATGGAAGTCTTAAACGATACCTTTACAGCTAGTAAAATAAGCAAAAATGTATATCGGCACGACCTTTGTTGCACAAATGATTGATAATAAACTACGTAAACAACATAAAACATGAAATCCGCCTTAATAACTGGTATCACGGGCCAAGATGGCTCCTACCTAAGTGAGTTCTTACTATCCAAAGGATACGAAGTACATGGTATCATCCGCCGCAGTTCTGTCGACTATCGAGAACGAATAGCCCACCTTGAGGGTACACCACATTTTCACTTGCACTACGGAGACCTCTCCGACTCTATGGGCTTAATCCAAGTAATCAGTCAAGTACGACCAGACGAGATATACAATCTCGCTGCCCAATCGCATGTGCAGGTCAGTTTCGACTCCCCCGAATATACAGCCAACATCGACGCTACCGGCGTCCTGCGTATCTTAGAAGCCGTCCGTGCTTGCGGACTGACGAACACCTGCCGCATCTATCAGGCGTCCACCTCCGAACTCTATGGAAAAGTGGAGCAGGTCCCTCAGAACGAGAACACACCTTTCCACCCCTATAGTCCCTATGCCGTCGCTAAACTCTACGGCTACTGGATTGTACGCGAATATCGAGAGGCATACAATATGTTCTGCTGCTCAGGAATATTGTTCAACCACGAATCCGAACGACGTGGAGAGACCTTCGTCACCCGCAAGATAACCCTCGCTGCTGCGCGCATCGCCCAAGGCAAACAAGACTGCCTCTACTTAGGCAATCTATCCTCCTTGCGAGATTGGGGCTACGCCAAAGATTACGTCGAATGTATGTGGCTGATTCTCCAACACGCAACTCCGGAGGACTTCGTAATCGCCACCGGAGTACAACACTCCGTCCGTGAGTTCTGCGACCTCGCATTTCGAGAGGTCGGCATAACCTTGCAGTTCCAAGGTGAGGGCATCGATGAGAAGGGTGTCTGCGTAGCAGGACCGGATAACCTTATCGGAAAGACACTGGTAGCGGTCTCCAAAGATTTCTACCGCCCAACAGATGTGGTCAACCTCTGGGGTGACCCCACAAAAGCACGCGCCGAACTCGGATGGAACCCCAATAAGACTTCCTTCGAGGACCTTGTCCGCATCATGGTACGCTCCGACATGAAGAAAGTCGCCGCCGACCATGCCGCCGAGCAAGCCCGCACCAACCTCGCCGAATACCTCGAGAAAGGCATAGTGAAGTAAGAGATATCCTCAAAACTATATCCTCATGACTAAACTGAACAATAACAACACAAAACTATCTCCTGAACGGTATATCCGAGAGAAAGCCCGACTATTGCCCATTTATGAATGTTATAAGTTCTATGAGCAAGAAGATAGTTGTGAATTGTCAATTATAGTAGTTCGCAAGCATTTAGGCGAAACTTACACATTTGCAGCATATCTGTTGGATAGATGGTGCTTGGGTGTGATAAAATCTTCATGGCAGTTCAGTATATCAGAATCTGAACTATATGAATACTTATCGCTGTTTAAAGATGATGGGCTTGAATGCCAAAAGATAGATTATGTGGAGGCGCATAATTGGGTCTATGGCGCATTAGACTGGGCAACCAATGCAGGAATCAGTCCTTGTCCTGAATTCCAACTAACCAAGTACATTCTTGAAGAAGACGACGACAATATCGAGTTACGAGAATATGAGTTCGGACTCAATGGCGAATACTGCTTAAAGGCATCTAACCATAAAGAGATTGACCGATATCTCCCTATACTCGATAAAAACTTAGGGCATGGAATGTATAAAGTAATCCTACGACCGGAATTAAGTGAAGACATTGATTCAAAAGCCTTGTTCGATTATTTTATACACTTCCCGTTAATGAAATATACATATAAAGGCACGTACGCCCCTAAGGGATTTCATCTGCATCACAATGGTATAATGTCTATGCTCTGCAAAGATCTATACGAATATACTTCAGAAGACATTGATGCAGTATTAGCTTTCCCTGCAGATACACTTCGGGAGGATTTGCAGCACCTTATCTTACATTCAATAGCATATCAACGTGACCAAATATCGAAACATTCGGAAAGTGATGAATTTCTATTAAGTTGTAGGATATTAGACAACAGTTTCGTATTCCTCTCGCAAATATGCACGGTAAAAGACACTCTCTCAGTCATTACTGAATATTATCGCCAAAATGGTAATCTCTTAAATGTTAATGCAGCCGTTTTAAGTGAATACGTAACCAAACCCATAATCCGGAAACTCATGTTGGAGGAACCAACCTGTTTCAAGTCATACCTTCTTGAAAAAGGGCTTTTTACGTATGCTAAGATGGAGGTGTTTAGTTGCATTAGAGACGTAGCTTGCTGCAATCCATCTATACGTGAGCCTTTGTTGAATATGATGCGTGAGATATTAGAGGCTTATCGAATCGATTTACCATATCGCACAATGTGTGATGGGCATGTAGTAGCTTCCGCTATACGAGTCTTAGTAGAACTTAGAGCCACTGACTTTTTACCTTTGATAGAGGATATTTACTATACAGGTTTAGTTGATGAGAATATCTGTGGAATCTTTGAAAAGGTACGAGAGAAAATCAATAGTCCCTTTGAACCTAAAACAAAGAAAGTGAATGACAATGACATCTATGCCTTAGTAAAGAGCTATCAAGACTATATTATAGGGTTATCTAAGATTCAAAAAGTCTAAATACACTATCGCACCAGTCGTATGGCACAGCGGAGGGTAGGGGCATTGACTATCTCACATCGTTCGTCGGATAGGTAAAGTGCCTCCTCTCCGCCGTCAATCCAATAATAACCCTCAACCAAACGACCACTGCAACTGCCGTCTGCCGCCATCTTGCCAGTTGCCTCTAAGTACAACTTCTCGCCAAGCCACCAACCAAAGGTGCTTCCTGCAATTGCCCCAGCAGAATGCCCCGTGCTCAACAGTTTCTCTATCTCACCTTCAGTCGGCAATCGCCACCCCTCAGGTAATGCAGATAGGGTCTCGCCTAACTGGTCATTGCAAATAGCGTCTATCGGGCTAACCTCATAGTAAGGAAAACCTGTGAAGTCCGAACCACTATAAAGCAACCCAAATGGCGCTTTCAGTTCATCATAACCCAAGTTCACTGGCGCATACGTAACACCATCAATCGTTATAGGTAACCCCAACGACACGAGTCCTTCCGAGTCTGCAGTGTAAGCCACACCTGTCTCGTGCGATGTCGCAAAGTCAATCGTATAAAGATAACTCTGCGTTCGACTCATTGCCTTGCCTTCAAGCACAAACACGTGCAACTTACCCGACGAAGTGATAACCTCTGCTCGGATGTCGCAGTTAGCATAGTTGTCAGCCAACACACCCAAACACAATGTATCGCTGCCATAAGTAGTGAAGGACGACCGTTGCGCCTGCCCATTAGTCTTCATCTGCGACGTAGCATACTCATAAGTAGCCTCCTGATAGAATAGGTTAGCGGTATATCCTTCCTTTGGCGACACGCGTAAGGTGATAGACACAACTTCATCGTCCTTTGGTGCATTCTCCATAGTAATAAGCACCCGCGCTGTCATCTGTCGCATCGAAACGACCAAGGTCTGCCCTGCTTCTGCCGTTGCACCTCCCGTGTAAATAATTTGCGTATGCGGTGCTTGTACGGCTTGCTGATGAAGGGTTACCTTTGTTCCGTCGTAAGTCGCCGCAGCGTCGTAAGGCGATAAAACGCGGGTCATTCCTACTAAGCCGCTTGTATATGCCTGTTTCGAGCAATAGACAAGATGTCCTTCTGTGTCGACCTTTGAGAATACAAACTCTGCATTGTCTATGTTGTCGCACCAAACGCTCACACTCGGTGCAATGTCCATCGAAGGACTATAAGTGTTCGGCATACTCAAAGTGACAGATAATACATCTCCCTTCTCTTGGCAAGAGGAGAATAAGCCGACTAACAAACAAAGGAAAAGAAACTTATTTTTCATGGTCAATGATGTTTTGAGAGAATATCTTATATAGTGTCTGCAAATCTTTGTCGTCGCTCAGCAGCCCCAAGTGCTTATTCATTACGTTCTTGTCGTGTCGCACAGCCGGACCTGTCTGTGCCTTGCGCGGATCAATCGTCTTCACTCTTTGTGCAGTCTGCTCAATCAGCGGCAACAAGATGTCGAACGGCAACTCTGCCTTCTGCAACTGTTCTTGCGCCAATGCATATAAGCAGTTCGTGAAGTTATTGGCTAATACTCCTGCCAGATGCAATCGTTGTCTGTGTCCCAAGTCTGCCACATAAACCCGATCGGACAACCGCTTAGCAAGGTCCGCCACATCTTTTGTGACCGACTCGTCAGAGCCCTCAATAAGAATAGGGATATGCGTAAAATCGACCAGCTGCTCTTTGCTGAATGACTGAAAAGGGTAGAGCACACCAAAGCGCTGTTTGTTTGCAAACACCGCCTTATCCATAGAGCCAGCCGTGTGAAGGTGTATCGCATCGCTGCCGCCAATCGTAGCCGCCGCAAGACAAGGTAAAGCCGTATCCGTCAAGGCGTAGATATAATACTGAGCGTCAGTAATGATAGTCTCCGCCGAGCAAGTCCAATCGCAGTGCAGTCTCTCCGCCAACTCACGTGCCGATGCCTCCGTACGACTATACACCTGCTTCACATCACAGCCGACCGACTGCAATGCCACCGACAAGTTTGTTGCCAAGCGACCTGCACCGATAAAGACGATACTCGGCTGTGTGTTCATGGTCAAATAAGTCCCTTGTGAATAGGGAAATAAAGATTACTTATAGATTATTTATAGATTACTTATACCGTTTCTTTGCTTGCTCTCGAGCGTAAGCCTGTTGTTCACGCTGCATCTTCTCTAAGCGAGCCATCAGACCCGACTTCTTCGGGTTCTTGGCGTTCTTTGCTTGCTTAGCCTCCATCTGACGGAGTAACTTCTCATCGTTGATTGACCAACGGAAGATATAGGTCTGTAAGATAGTGAACAGCAACGAGATGAAGTAGTAATAACTCAATCCTGCAGCATAGTCGTTGAACACAAACATAAAGAAGATAGGCATCAGATACATCATCCATTTCATCATCTTCATCTCACTTCCTCCCGACTGCGTCTGCATATTCAAGTAGGTGTATAAGATATTCGTTACTGTCATCAACAAGCAGAATAACGATATATGATTACCAAATGTGCTTGATATAAAGGGTATATGTGCATTCCAAGACACGATAGCATCGTAAGTCGATAGATCGTCTGCCCAGAATAAGGACTGTCCTCGCAACTCGATCGCCGTTGGGAAGAACCAGAACATAGCCATCAATACAGGGAACTGGAACAGCATTGGTAAGCACCCTGCCATTGGACTCACACCAGCTTTCTGATAGAGTGCCATGGTGGCTTGCTGACGTTCCTGCATCTTCTCTGCTGGGTACTTCTCATTGATAGCGTCCAACTGAGGTTTCAGCACACGCATCTTAGCGCTCGAACGATAGGATGTAAAGGTAAATGGCAAGATGATTAACTTGATGACCAGCGTCATAAGCAAGATGACTACGCCGATGTGTAGACCCCATGAGGTGAACAAATCGAACATAGGAATGACAAGTATCTTGTTTATCCACGCTACAATCTTCCATCCGAGCGGTACCAGCTCTTGCAGGTGTAGGCGATTTTCTTTGTCGACACCTTCGTCGTACGCCTTTAGTGTGTGATAGTGATTAGGACCAAGATAGATTCGCATGTCTGTTGTCTTGCTTCCTGTCGGATCAAAGCCTATCACCGCTTTGGTGTCGTATTCCTTAATGTACTGCGAGGTTCGAGCCAGCACCTTACTTTCCATCTGCGCCGAACTGAAGGCATCGGCAGGTATCAGCACGGTTGAGAAGAACTGGTCCTTATAAGCAATCCACTGCAACTTATTGTTGACTGCCTCTGCATCGTTCTTGCTCTCTGAGAGGTTCTCGATATCGTTCCCTTTGAACATATACTGCAGTGTAGCATAACGCTCCTCGAACTTACGGCCTTTCTCTTGTTGGCGTATCTTCTGATGCCAATGAACCTCCATACCGGTCATGTTCTGCGCCAATACATTCTGCATACCTACAGTGTGAATGCTCATGTTCAACATGTAATCGTTCGCTGGCAAACGGTACACATAGTCCATATATGCGCTGTCGTTTACTTGCAGGCGCATCGTTAATACCTGCGAGCCATCGCTCTCTTGCTGCACACCTTGTGGGGTGAAATAGAGGTTCTGCGTGTGCAGAATACGGTTCATTCCTGTTGTCAAGGTGAAACTCAGTTCTTGCTCATCGCCCTCGAATAGGCATAGATAATTGACAGTGTCCTTATAGGTCTTGTACTTCTTCAATTCGGCTTTGTAGAGGTAGCCGCCTTTGTTCGCAAAAGTAAGGCGCACCATGTCGTTCTCCATCACAGTCTCGCCCTCTTTGCCTACGGCAACGCCTGCGAACTCGCCGTATTGCATTGCCACTTTCTGCTGCAATGAAACGGTGTCATGTTGCAGTGTATCAGCACGCAGTTCAGCAGCTGCTGCGTTAGCCTGCTCCTCTATTATCTCTGCTTCACGCGCCATCTGCTGCGCATAAGCCACCGAGTCACGGTAGTGCTTCTGCGCTGCTATCTGCTCTTTGCTTGGACGGTTAAACAACGAAAACCCAATCAATATCAGGGCTATCAAAAGGAATCCAATGAACGTATTCTTATTCATCTCTATCTATCTTGTTTATAATGTTATATCTTGCTCTGTGCCTTTCACCAACTTGCTTTATCAAGATGCCGAAAAAGCGCGGCAAAGTTACACAATATTTCTCATATCCCCAACAAGTCACTTGATTATTCCTTGGCTTGCTTATCAAAACCTTCGATTTGTTGCCAAAGTGAGGGTTGTTTTGTGCTTAGAATGCGCTTGTTTGGTGGCGAGTTTGTGGCGAGTTTGTAGCGATTTGATAGCGAGAAGGTATGGGAAGCACCCAATAATCACCCAATAATCACCCAATAACCACCCAAACTGTTAAGAGAGCTGTATGCAGGTTGTATGCAGGTTGGTAGCAGAAAGGTGTATTATGTATAGATGTATGATGTATTATGTATGGATGTATGATGTATTATGTATGAATGTATGATGTATTATGTGTGGATGTATGATGTATGTGTGTATTGTGGGGAATATGTTGGTCAAATGTCGGTCGAATGTCGGTCGTATATCCATACCATTACCCTACCATTACCCTACCACGTAAGACCTATATAAGACTTTTGTAGTGTTTCTGCATAGAATATGAGCGATTTAGACTCCCTCATGCCTTTAATTTTTGTGTTGGGGGATTTGATGGAAGGGGAGGATGGTTGTTGGTTGAATGGGGTAGGTTGGATTGGGTTATTGAGACTCCCTAATAGTAGGTATTTTGCGGAGGGGATGTTGGCACATTCAAGATATTGCCGTACCTTTGCAGTCGGTTTAAGGTATAGATTAAGGTATAAAATGAACGGACATACGTTTTTTTTATGGGTATTGATGGTGATTCCGTGTATGCTTCAAGCAACTCAAGTGAGCATGGAGTGGGCGGAGCCGTTGTTATCGCTTTCCACTAATGGTTCAGTGCAGACGAATATATCGGATGTGCGGACGAATGCGCAGGGTGATGTGTTCGTGATAGCAAACTACGGTTCTATTTTGAGCACGGACACATCCTCATTTCTTGGTGCTAAATTTACGGGTGCAGAATATGGCAATGCTGCATCGTACAACAAGAACTTCCTCTTTACGAAGTGCGATTCGATGGGTAATATGCAGTGGATGATACGCAGCGTGGAGGGTAATTTTTCAAGTGGCGTGTTTGCTCCTACATCTGACGGTGGTGCAGTGATGGCCCTGAAGTTCAATCTCACCAACCGCAATCAGGTAAAAGACACTACGGCATCTTACATGACTCTTGTTGATGCGAATGGCTTGAAAGATAGTTTGACGACCCAATTCGACAGTATTAACTTCTCGCATATTGTCTTGGTTAAGGTGGCGGGTGATGGGTCGATTGCGCACGTTACGCCTCTTTGGACATCGCACGCTGTTGCACCTGCGAACCTAAAAAATAGACCTACGAGTGATGTGGCGGATGTGAAGAATATTACCGTTGACAATGAGGGCAATATCTATTTGGTGGGTATGCATGCAATGGATATTGCTTTGGGAACGGACACTATCCGTGCTCGCGTCAGTGCTGAATGGAACGGCGATAGTCAAAATATAAGTTCTAATTGCTCATCGTTTATCATCAAGACCGATTCTACTTTCAAGTATCTTGCGCATCTGAGTAGTACTACCACAGCCAAAGCGGATTGTTGGAACTTATCGACTTGTAGTGGTGAGAAAATATACCTTGTAGGTAATGTTCGAAATCAGACTATTCCGACGGAAGTCACTTGGCAACTTGGCGATGTGAGCAAGACGATATCGAATCATGCTATTGCGATTGCGTGCATGGATAAGTCGTTGAAAGTGAACTATGTGGAGATGGCGGAGAAAAACTTTGTCAACGAACGCTTAGCGGCTCTATCGTGGTCGAATGACAGTAGTAGTCTTTATGTTTCAGGTTGTATTCGTGGTACAATGACCGCTGAGGGTAAGAGCATCACTGCAGGAAACCTATCTTATGATGCCATGCTACTGCGTATTGCTACTGCTACGGGTAAGGTGCAGAATATGTGGGCATTGGGCGGTAAGGCGAATAATATCGGCATAGGCGCAGTTACCACCGACAATGATAAGGTGTTGTTGCTTGGCTATGGTGTGACTAACTCAACGATTTACCTCTTAACGTTTTCGCCTGAGTTAGTGAAACAAGACTCGACTGTCTTGGCTTACCAAAAAGGTATGCCATCGGCTTTAGGTATTGCACGACATAATCAGACTTTGTGGATGGCTTTCCGTGGTGCTAACAATATAGATTATACGATTGGCAACGAGGTACTCAACTATTCAACAAAATGGTACTCGGTGTTCTCTAAATGGACACTTGACAATGACGCATCGAGTGTGACTGACATTTTTGAGGACAATAGCAATTCACAGAAAGTGCTGATTGACGGTCAGTTGTATATCAGAAAAGGTGACAAACTATACGATGTATTAGGAAGAATAAGATAATCATACATAATAACTAACTAACATGAAAAAGGAACTATTATTCGTAGTAGCATTGGCTTCGATTTGCCTTGCTGCCTGCACCAAGAGTGCTCCCAAAGAAGAAGTCGTTTACAGTATTGACGAAGTGTACACCCAAGCCGATTCGTTGCTTGGCGACACCATCTCATTCCAAGGTGTTTGTACGCACCTTTGCAAGCATGGTGGACGTAAAGCGTTCTTGATGGGTTCGGACGAAAGTCGTATCCTCAGAGTTGAAGGCGGAAAGATGGGCAATTTTGATGTGGCATGCATCAGTAATATTGTCCGTGTAAAAGGTGTGCTTCATCAGTTTGAGGTACAAGCAGAACCTGCAGTGGCTGAGAACTCGGGTGAAGAGCATGGAGTAGATGGTAAGGGTTGTGAGACCGAGCAGAAGGCCATCAAGGGATATTATGCTGAGGCTATATCGTACGAGATAGTCAATGTAGAAAACACTGCAGAGTAAGATGGAACAACCTCAAATGAGCAAAGGTGCGAAGATGCGCAAATGTTTGCGTATTGTTCACCGAGAGTTGAGTTATGTGTTTGCGGGAATGCTGTTGGTGTATGCCATCAGTGGCATTTTCATGAACCATAAGAACTCTTTCAATGCGCAGTACTCGATTAGCCGAACGGAGTATCAGTTTGCGCCGACTACTCAAGAAGCGACTGATGCAGCGCAGATTGATAAGTGGCTGACGGAGTGCAATGTCAAGGGTCAGGAGATTCAGTCGTATTTCCCTGATGAGAACACTTTTAAGGTGTTCTTGAAAGGTAATAGTAGTTTGCAAGTGGACCTTACGACGGGCAAAGCCGTGTTGGAGCAAGTGCATAAACGGCCGTTCTTGAGTAGTATGCTCAAACTGCACTATAACCCTGGCAACGCATGGACATGGTTCTCGGATATCTTTGCTATCTGCTTGATAGTGATTGTGTTGTCGGGCATCTTTATGCTCAAAGGCAAGCACGGACTGATAGGTGTTGGCGGAATAGAGTTGCTTGTTGGTATTCTCATTCCGCTGCTCTTTGCGATATTCTCGTAGGCGATGGTGAGAAATGATGATATATTGCAGCGTTGCGAGTTGTTGTTAGGCGCAGAAGCCATGCAGCGACTTGCAGCGGCGCATGTTATCATCTTTGGCGTTGGTGGAGTAGGGTCGTGGTGCGCAGAATCGCTTGTTCGCACAGGCGTTATGCACCTCACTTTGGTTGACTTTGACACGGTGAGTGTGTCTAATATCAATCGGCAACTCATGGCTACGACTGCTACGGTTGGGCAAGTGAAGACCGATGTCCTGCGGCAACGGCTGATGGAGATAAATCCTGCGGCTGAGATACAAACTATTCATGCCGTTTATACGCCTGAGACGAGAGATAGTTTTGGTTTAGAGAACTATGATGTCGTTATCGATGCTATTGACTCGCTCAAAGACAAAGCCGACTTGATTCTTACTGTCACACGGCTACGGCACACGATGCTTGTATCGTCGATGGGTGCTGCTTTGAAGTTAGACCCGACGCGCATCCATGTGGATGAGTTTTGGCATGTTCAAGGTGACCCACTTGCGCGTGCATTGCGGCAACGGTTCAAACGGGAGAAGCAGTTCCCTGCGCGTAAGTTCCGTTGCGTCTATAGCGATGAACTGCTGATGAACAAAGGTGTCAGCACGGAAACCTTATCGACTTTGCCTATCCATAAGACGCAGGTAAACGGTACGGTTGCTCATGTTACTGCTATTTTTGGGTTTATGTTGGCAGGCGAAGTGATTAAATATCTCGCCCAAAAGCCTATTCGCACAGTAGATGAATAGGATATTCACCATAGTAGGTTGCTCATTGCTGATGGTTTGGGGCGCGGTGACTGCACGGGCAAGCGTTGAGGTGGTGTTGGTTGATTCGCTGAGCAATGAGCGCATCACAGATGCTGCAATTATGGCGCTTGAGGCAGGACAGAACACGGTGTCGAATGAACAAGGGGTTGCACGCTTTAATCTACCTGTTGGCGTCTATACTCTTGATATCACGCATATCAACTATGGCGAGGTGATACGGCCTATTCGGGTGACAAGCACTAATCAAGTTATACGCTTGCGACTGCTTCAACAGACACAGACTATTGAGGAAGTGGTTGTGACCGCTAGCGAGTCGCAAGGAGCATCGTCGGCATCGGTGGTAGCGAAAGAGGCGATGCAGCACCTGCAACCATCGAGTTTTGCCGATATAGTGAGTATGTTGCCAGGTGCTACTACTCAAGCGCCGAACCTCACTTCTGCTAATACGATACGTCTGCGGGAAGCCAATAATGGCACTTCTAATAGCGATTATGATGCAGCGTCGTTAGGTACCTCGTTTGTTGTGGACGGTGCACCTATCTCGACGGATGCTAATATGCAGTATGTGCAAGGCGGTAGCAGCGGTCAAGACGACCAACGGCAAGTGGTGAATAAAGGTGTGGATATGCGTACTATCTCTACCGACGATATCGAGAAAGTGGAGATTATCCGTGGTATTGCAGGTGCAGAGTACGGCGATGTGACGAGTGGAGTGGTGAAGATAGAGCGCACGATGAAGCCGACTCCATGGCGGGCTCGATTTAAGGCAGACGGTTTCAGTAAACTGTTTTATGTGGGCAAAGGAGTAGGGTGGAACCAAGATAAGACGGTGCTTAATGTAGGTATTGACTATCTCAATGCCAAGAACGACCCTACGAATACGCTCGAAAACTATCAACGTATCACGGCATCTGTGAGACTGCAGAACCGATGGGCAGTTGATGATGTGAATGTGCGTTGGCAGACGAATGTTGACTATACGGGTAGTATCGATAACGATAAACTTGACCCTGATATCAACCACAATAAGGAAGACTCGTACCGCAGCGAATATCACCATCTTACATGGGGTAATACGCTGAATATAAATAATAAGAGTCAGCAGTTTTGGTCCTTTGTGCTGACCACCAATCTCTCTTATTCCATAGACCAGATAAAGCAGACGAAGTTCATGCAACTCACCACGCCTATTCAGCCGGCTATTGATAACATGGAGGAAGGGGCGCATGATGCAGGACTATTGCCTTATCGATATGTGGCTAATCACCTTGTGGATGGTAAGCCGCTCAATGTGTTTATACGACCGAAGGTGAACTTCTTCTTCAAAACATGGACGCTTGAGCATAAAGCCGTGATGGGTGTAGAGTGGAAATATGATAAGAACTTTGGTCAAGGGCAGGTGTATGATTTGACTCGACCTTTGAATTACTCGTCCTATATGCGTCCTCGTGCGTATAACGATATACCTGCTACTAATCAGTTGGCATGGTATATACAGGACGATATACACATACCTATTGTTAGAACCTCTTTTGACCTTGAGATAGGACTGCGAGGTACATCGCTCTTAGGTTTGGATAAAGAATATGCGATGCAAGGAAAGTGTTACCTTGACCCGCGCGCTAACTTGATGTATAACATCCCTGTGAAGGGTGGTAAGGTGTATATTGCTGCTGCGGTAGGACGACACACTAAGATGCCGACGCTTCTGCAACTCTATCCGAACCTTGTCTATGAAGACCTCAAGGTGCGTAATGTCACGCTCTCGGCTGATAGTGTGCTGAATATCTACACGCATATCATCGACCCGACGAACTATAAGTTGGCGCCTGCACGCAACTTCAAATGGGAAGTGCGAGCAGGTTTTGAGATACATCAACACAGGTTCTCGGTGACCTATTTCCAAGAGCGTATGAATGATGGTTTCCGTTCTTGGAAGAACTGCGTGCCCTTCACTTATACAGTCGATTCGATTGCTACGGATGGTACACGCACACCGTTGACCTACAGTAAGTTATTCACTTATTCGATGACGACCAACGGAAGTGAGATATATAAGCAAGGTGTGGAATGGCAATACTCATCGCCTCGAATCCCATCGATATGTACTCGTTTTACCGTCAATGGTGCTTGGCTGCGTACGACCTATTCTAACTCTCAGGCGATGTTCTCGACCGATAAGTTGCCGATAGTCAATGGGGTTGATGTGCGAGATAATTATATAGGTTACTATAATTGGACAGAGGGTACTATCCGTGAGAACTTCAATACGAACCTGATTGCGGATGTCTATATCAAGAAGATTGGTCTGACGGTGAGTGCCACATTTGAACTTAATTGGTACACCTCTTCGCAGACCCTCTACAAAGACGGAACGCCTATTGCATATATGGACTTGAGTGGCGAACTGAAACCTTATACGGATGCAGAGAAGGCTGACCCTATACTGCAGACGCTTGTTTTTACCTATAATAGTGAGCAGTTCCGCCGCAATGTGGTACCTTTTGCAGGTTACCTCAACTTGCGTGTGCAGAAGAGCATAACTAAGTATGCTGACTTGGCGTTTTTTGTGAATAAGTTACTCGATTATCTGCCTGACTATAATGTGGATGGCGTTACAATACACCGTAGTGCAAGTCCATATTTCGGTATGGAGATAAACTTAAAGATATGATGAAAAAGAATAATCTATTTGCTTTCTGCATCGGCATGGTATTGTCGATTGCTTTTGTGTCCTGTGACCCTGCAGTTCAAACGGTTGCTGTATATCCTGTGCAAGTGGATATCACGCTTCCGATAGCCGTGGACAGTATGCACACGATGTCGGTGCAGAGCGTTACTATTGAATGTGCTGACCTCAATATGGGTCAGACGCACTTGTTCGGACTTGATGATATTCAACAAACTGATTCTGTGCATATTCGTGCCTCTTTCTCTTTGGCAGCAGGTTACTATGACATGAGTACCTCTATCACGGCTCTTTTGGACAGTACCTCTGTTTCGTTACGAGCCTACGCAAAGAGTGTTATTCGAGAGGCGAAGGAGGACACATGCTTTGTGACGATGACAGCGTCTGTGGTTCAAGAACGTAACACGGATTTTATCTTTGCAGAGATATTCACCGCAGGTACGCAGACCCCTGAAGGGAAGACTTATACGGGCGATAGTTACTTTGTGCTGTATAACAACACCGACAATACGCTCTATGCCGATGGGTTGGTGCTGCTCGAGTCGAAACTAAAGAACACACAGAAAGTGGGGGAACTGACGCCGTATTTCATTACCGACTATTTTGGTGTGGATGCGATGTATCGTATCCCTGGTTCGGGTACGGATTATCCTGTACCTGCAGGTGGAGCACTGCTCATTGTGGATAATGCGCAGAACCATAAGAAAGCCAATGTCAACTCTTTTGACCTCTCGGCAGCCGATTTTGAATGGTATGACCAATCGACAGTAGCCACGGTTACGGATATTGACAATGCAGATGTGCCTAACCTTGATAAACTCTATTGCTACTCGCGTACGCTTTGGATACCGAATCGACAAGCGAATACCTCTTTTGTGATAGGGCGTATTCCTGCGGGTATAACCGATTCGGCTTATCTCAAAGACTATTATTGCACATACGATTATATGCTTATTACTTCGGCGGGTACTTATTATATGTCGAATGACTGCTATTTGTTCCCTAATGAGTGGGTTGTAGACTGCGTCAATCTATGTCCGCACTCTACTTATCAATGGCTTGTTACATCGGCAGGATTGGATGCAGGTTGGACCTATATAGGTGAGACGGGGTCGGATGATTCACGATATAGTAGGTCGGTACGTCGTAGGGAGACGACGGTTGATGGGCAAAGACGACTTCAAGATACCAACAACTCTACATTGGATTTCTTGCCGATGCAGACGGCTGATCCGTTTTATTTCAAATGAACATTCTGCTTGTCATAATAACCTCTCTCTTAGTTGATACCGCCTCTACGGAAGCCTATCTACAGGGGCAGTATATGCAATCGACGATGCCACTTGTTGGTACATCGGATGGGGGATTTAGTATACATGCGCAGTCGGTATATGATATCAATACGGTCAGTCGTGTCTTTGGCGAGGCTTCTTATTCGTGGAGTCAATCGAAGGGCAACCAATATGTAGAGAATGCTGACTATACCTTACTCTATCCGTATCTCACTTGCGATACGGTGGGGGGCGGAATGCGTACGGAGCAGTATACTTTCCGTGGTGGGTATCGGATGAATAAGAATCATGTTCTTTGGCATCTTGCATTGCAATATCGGGCTGTGCAGAGTTATCGGAGTATAGACCCACGACCAAAGAACAAGGTGGCAGAACTCAATGTGGAAGGGTCGGTAGGATATGTTGATAATCGATATGCTTATAGTCTGATGGCAGAAGTAGGGCGATATAAGCAGAACAACGATATCTCGTTCTATTCGGAGTTGGGCAATGCGCAGGTCTATCATCTCGTGCAACTTGGTCAAGAGTATGCTCGTTTCTCGGGTGATTTCTTGTCGGCTTATTATCATGGTCTAACTGCAGGGGGAACTTTTATGCTTCAGCCGCAGTCACGAGGTTGGCTTTCGGGTCTTGGTTACCACTATATGTTCGTCACTAAGGAATTGAGTAGTTCGACGTCTACACCTATTGCTCGAATTCGCACGCATACGGTCTCAGCGCTCTTAGGCTATGCGGCTCCTCGTTGGCGTGCTACGGTGCGGACCGATTATATGACGCGGATAGGTACGCAGTATCTCTATGGTGATGTGACGGGTAACTATTACCACCTTCTGCTTAAAGAGAATAACTATAGTAATCAGCAACTTACGCTCACGGCTGCAGGTAACTATCGTCAACCGCTGTCGGTGGGGTATCTGAATATTGCTGTTGACCTGAGTTATCTTCATAAGATGGCGTTTAATGAGGCAGTGACTGATAACGACCGTTTTGCTGACCTTGCGACCTATCTCCGTGCAGCGCAACTGCAAACCAAACTTGCTATTCGATATGCCTTTCCTATCAAGGGACGGTTCTCTTGGTTTGTAGAACCCATTGCTACGTATAATCATTATATTGCTGCACGGACTTGCTATGCTTGGGAGGTGATGGTTAAGACGGGGGTGGTGTTTTAGGGGAGGACATTGGATAGACCCAAGATGTTTTGTTGCTTTGTGGGGAAGGTAATTGTAAAAATGAGAAATTGTCTCTATCTTTGTCCTTTGAAAATAACATGCGCTAATCAACACGATTTATGGCAGATAATGATATAATGATTGAGTACGATAATGTGACTCATTACTATGGCAAACGGCTAATATACAAAGATTTGTCGTTTACTGTGCCTCGCGGACGAATACTTGGACTCCTCGGTAAAAACGGTACGGGTAAGACCACAACCATTAATATCCTCTCGGGTTTTATTCAACCTCGAAGTGGCTCTTGTCGCCTCTTAGGATACGATACGCGCAATATGCCGTCTGAAGTGCGGCAACGTATTGGACTGCTGCTTGAGGGGCATGTGCAGTACCCTTTTATGACTATTCGGCAGATAGAGCGTTTCTATGCACCTTTCTATCCGCATTGGAATAAGGATGCTTATTATGAGTTGATGCAACTCTTGCATGTGAAAGACTATCAGCATCTTAGTCAGATGTCGAATGGTCAACGGTCGCAAGTGGCACTTGGTCTGCTGATGGCGCAAGACCCTGAACTGCTTATCTTAGACGATTTCTCATTGGGTCTTGACCCTGGTTATAGGCGACTCTTTGTTGAGTACCTACGCGACTTCTGCAAGTCGAAAGGTAAGACGGTGTTCTTGACCTCTCATATCATACAAGACCTCGAACGGCTTGTTGATGACTGTATCATTATGGACTATGGTAAGATATTACGCCAATGTCCTGTATCTGAACTTATTACGCCTACCAGTACTCTTGAAGACACCTTCATCGAGATGACGGGTAAATACTAAAGGGATGTTCTAAAATTGATAATATGATACGCAGTATATTTTTCAAAGAATGGCTTAAGACGCGGATAGTGGTGATTCTATCTATTCTGCTGAGTCTTGCGCTATGTGCTTACCTTCTTCTTAGCACAAGTAGACTGATAGACCTCAATGGCACGATGCCTGTGTGGGATACACTTCTCAACAGAGATGTGGTACTCATCGAACTGCTTCGTTATCTGCCGCTGTTAGTTGGCGTATTGCTTGGCATTGCTCAATGCTTACCCGAGATGACACAGAAACGCATCAAGTTGACGCTTCATCTGCCTATTGACAATTGGAAAAGTATAGGTTGTATGGTGCTTTATGGTGCAATCGTTATGATTGTGCTTGCTGTTCTCGACTTAGGCGTCTGCCTTATTGTGCTTGCCAAGTGGTTACCTGCAGAACTGCTATTGCGTATCTTCCTTACTGCTTGTGTATGGTATCTGGCGGGTCTGCTTGCCTATTTCTTTGCTGTATGGATAGCGCTTGAGCCGACATGGAAAATGCGAATACTTGAGTTGATTTTTGCAGGTGCTTGTATGCGTGGGTTCTTCATGACATCGATGCCTGAGACATACAATGCTTTCCTGCCTATCATGCTGATATTCACTATTCTCTGTGCAGCACTGCCGATGATCAGTATTAATCGTTTCAAACAAGGTATTGGACTATAAATTTGCATAGTTATGAAAGGAATAAAGATATACAAAGGTTTCGTTATTATTGTGGCTGTAGGTCTTTTGATGTGGATTCTTCCGTGGCTCTATGCAATGATTACCCCCGTAGAGAAAGGTGAGACCTTCATCTATTATAGTCCGCTGCTTGACGATTTTATCACTCGTGACAATGGCGATTTTGTCGATATGCAAGGTAATCGTTATACACAAGCGCAGACAGACTCGCTCTTGCCTTATTTCTTCTATCGGCAATTGCTTTCTGAAGGGCGACTGCCTGATTCGCTCTTTGGGCAGCCGATGGATACGAAACTACTTCGTCGTGAGCAGTTTACGTTCAAGACCAGTCCTGCGCAACTCAATAAACCGCGTGTGCCGCTCTATGAGATGTTGGACTCCGAATCGGGTAGGGTTGACCTGCAGATGCCCGAGGATGTGTTTCGCTTGACGGATGACGGACTTGAGTTTATCACGGCCGAGACCAATAAGGTCAATCGGGATAAGTCTGATATGTTCACATCGGTTCTGCGGGCACATGGTTTCGTGTTTCCTGTGGACTTGATATGGGGCAATGGGTCGGTGCGTAAACCGTACGATAATGGTTTTCTGATGACGGATAGTGAAGGCAAACTATTCAATCTCCGTATGGCGAAAGGGAGTCCTATCGTTCATAATATATCGATGCCCGATTCTGTTCATCTCATTGCGCTTTTCACTACCGAATATGATGACATGCGTAATCTTGGTTTTGTGGTTGACGACCATTACCATGTCTATGCTGTTAGTCGTAAAGACTATGCGCTGCAGCCGTTTGGTATACCTGCCTATGACCCGCAGCAGATGCAGATTCTGATGATGGGCAACATGCACGATATCACGGTGCGTATCTATACCGCAACTGATACGCGCTATTATGCGCTTCGTGCTGACGATTATTCGCTTATCCGTGAGCATGTCATACCTGACCCTGAACCCACGGGTTGGAAGAAAGCAGAGAAGTATATACTGCCGATTCGTGTTTCGCTTACCTCTTGGCAGTCGCCGACTATATTTCCGCGGGTTAATGAGTGAGTAAGGACAATGGATCGCACTGCGTGCTAAAGGACGACGGACCGCTGCGCTAAAAGACAGATTAACTTGAGATGTGACATGAATGGGTTGTAAAATACGTGGTCAAAAAATATACCTTGGATAAAAAATTATCGATAAACTAACAACAATTATCAATAATAGGGTTGGAACAAATATTGCCAAATATTAGTCAAATATTCCATTGATAGTCTCATATTCTATTATAGACTATTTAAGGACCATGATATAATGCGCTATGTGCTGAGACTGACAGACTGATTGACTAAAACGGACAGTATTGACATTAATTAAGCATAGATTATTAGTAATATGATGTGAATTTTAGAGGTTGTCTAACAAGTACTATATATCCCGCTGGCGAGGCGCCCACGCCCCCAGTAGCAAAGCATAGTCAGTTGGGAAGTTTGACTTGTTAGACAGCCTCTACGGTACAACATTCTGAGGATGAGGACGCGAATTCTCTAACTTGTTCGAATAAGGTCTATATATTATTCCCCATTATATAAAGCGTGAATTGTTTGCTATATCATATATTTTTCATACCTTTGCAGGGAGGAATATTATAAACAGAATTATAGATGGAAAATCCTAATTTAGGGCAAACACCTCGGGTGGTAAGTCCATTTTCACATGCTATGCGATGGGGCATGCTTCTTGGTTTGTGCTTTATAGTCAACTTCTTAATGTCGGTTTCTGGTATTGCGGTGTTGTCGTTTTTTACTTGGGTACTGGATATATTTATCTTGTATCTTGTTTATCGCATCGCAAAGAATTATCGCGACAAAGAATGTGAAGGACAAATACGTTACGGGCAAGTGTTCTCGTATATCTTGCTGTTGTTCTTCTTTGCGGCTCTTATTGCAGGTGCAGTGAAATATATCTATCTGCAGTTTATTGCGCCAGATTATCTCAACACCTTATATAATCAGACGATGCTCTTGTTGGAGAGCCTGGGAACGAACCTTCCTGAGAACTTTGATGTACAGTTGCAACAACTATTGCAACCTATTCAATATACATTTCAATCAATCACATCCGACTGCTTCCTTGGATGCTTTGTCGGAGTTATATACGGTTTCTTTATTCGCCGAAATTAGTATTAGTTAGTAGTATTATGGATATTTCAGTTATAGTTCCTCTATTTAATGAGGCAGAGTCGTTAGCAGAACTGCAAGCATGGATTGAGCGCGTGATGCGTGAGAATGGTTATTCATACGAAGTGATCTATGTGGATGATGGTTCGACCGATTACTCATGGGAGGTAATCAATCAATTGGCACAGGCTAATTCGGCTGTGCATAGCATCAAGTTTATGCATAACTATGGTAAGTCGGCAGCATTATACTGCGGTTTTCGTCGTGCAGAGGGCGATGTGGTTATCACGATGGATGCAGACCTGCAAGACTCGCCGGATGAGATACCTAGTTTGTATAAGATGATTAAAGAGGAACATTACGACCTAGTGAGTGGTTGGAAGAAGAAACGTTACGACAATAAGCTTACAAAGAACTTGCCTTCGAAGTTGTTCAACGCTACAGCGCGTAAGGTGACGGGTATTCAGTTGCATGACATGAACTGCGGATTGAAAGCCTATCGCAAAGAGGTGGTGAAGAACATTGAGGTGTTCTCTGAGATGCACCGATATATTCCTTATCTGGCAAAGACAGCGGGATT
Organism: uncultured Bacteroides sp.; assembly: GCA_964398075.1. Taxonomy (GTDB): domain Bacteria; phylum Bacteroidota; class Bacteroidia; order Bacteroidales; family Paludibacteraceae; genus Colicola. The sequence continues at coordinate 28,833 of CAYNMA010000003.1, forward strand.
TACTAAGATAGGTGAGAAGGTAGTGCAACACCGTAAGCGTGAGCATGGCGTCAGTAAGTTTGGTATGAATCGATTCGTCAATGGTTATCTTGACTTGATGACGCTTTGGTTCTTGACTAAGTTTGGCAAGCAACCGATGCATTTCTTTGGTTTGATTGGTTCGCTCATGTTTCTTATCGGTTTCATTGCTATTGTAGTAGTGGGTGTGAATAAGATTATAGCTTTGGTTAATCAGTTGCCTGCTATCTTGGTGACCGATAGTCCTTATTTCTATTTGGCTATCTTGTCGATGGTGTTGGGTATGATGCTATTCTTGACGGGATTCCTTGCAGAACTTGTGCTGCGCAACTCGCAGGAGAGAAATAACTATCTGATTGAGAAGGAGTTCTGATTGTATGTATTATGATTCCTACTATCACGCAGGATAATCTCTATTTGCTTTTGCCAAGTAAAATGGCTTGGATGGCTGACTATATGATGCAAGCTACGAACAATGATGTTGTGGAGGCGGTATGCAAGGTATATCAGTCTGAGCTTTATGCTCAATTAGAGCAAGAGCATACTAAGTTATGGCCTGAAGGACCTGTTTCGCTCTATCAACGCTTATCACAAACCAAATGAAAGTACTCTTCTTCAGCGCATGGTACCCAACCGAACATGATGCAATGTCAGGCTTGTTTGTTCAGAAACATGCCGATGCTGTCCGTCAAGCGGGTGCTGATGTCCGTGTGCTCTATTCGGAGAAGACGGGACTTGCTTGGTTCTGCGAGATGGTGCGTGAGTTGAGACGCCTGCAGAAAGAGTGGGGATTGCCCGATGTAGTGCAGATGAATGTGCTGGATAAGAATGGCGTGTTGGCACTGTGGCTCAAAAGGCGGTATCATATTCCTTATGTTATAGTTGAGCATTGGAGTGGGTATCTGCCTGCTAATAAGTCTTTTAAGGGCGGGTGGCATGGTTGTGTTATGCGGCATATTGCTAAACATGCTTCCTGTATTCTACCTGTGAGTAACATGCTTGGTGAGGCAATGCGTGCATGTGGTATTGAGAATGCGCATTGGCACAAAATAAATAATGTGGTGGACGACTTCTTCTATACTACACCCGTAGACCTTATTCCACGCAAAATAGATAAGATACGTCTGCTGCACGTCAGTTGTTTTGACGAGAAAGCAAAGAACGTACAAGGACTACTTCTTGCATATCGTAATGCACTTAATGCTAATCCGAATATTGAATTGGTGTTAGTCGGTACAGGCGTTGATTTTCAGGTAGATAAAGCGTATGCTGATTCTTTAAACTTTCCTGCTGAGAGTATCACTTGGACGGGTGAACTCACTCCTCAAGAAGTGTGTCGATGGATGTATTCAAGTGACGCTTTTGTGTTGTTTTCTCGATATGAAACTTTTGCCGTTGTATTGGCCGAGAGCCAAGTAGTAGGACTTCCCATTATCACTTCGCGTGTCGCAGGAATAGCTGAAGACCTGCCAACTGACTGTGGAATAGTGGTAGCCCCCGAAGACGAACAAGCACTTACTCAAGCAATTCTCTATATGTCCGAACACCTGCAAGACTATCCTGCTGAGAAGATACGTCCTTATGGAAAACAATATAGTTTTGAGGAAGTAGGGACATCTCTCACGGATATTTACAGTCGTATTATTGCTGAGTAGCGAAATAGTTAGTACTGATTATCTTATCAGAAAGGACGAAAGCACTATCAGCGCATATCTTTCGAGGAATAGTGTCATATAGATTAAGTCCCAATCCTTTCCAATTATAAGCACTTCCTCCCATCAAATAAAGCAATGTAGGATATACATCCATCTGGAATATCGTATCTGTTGTGACAATTTCTGGTGAAAGTGGACTATACATGATCCATGGGATAGTCCCTTGCTCGCCTATACTATTGTGAGGAAAGTACTCCTGGAACATTTTTCGCTTTGCATCATAGAATATACTGTGGTCGCCCAACACAGCTATCGTAGTTCGTGAACTGAGCTCCGAATGCAAGATGGTGTCCAGTAAAGGAGCAAGGCATGCATCTGTATAATGAACACTCTGTAAATAATTTCGTAAGTCCTTGTCTATGTCTTGAGATAACTGTAGGTCGGAACTATCCGCATACATCACAAATGGAGCGTGCGATGCCATTGTTACAAAGAACACGAAGAAAGGCTCTTTTACGGAATTAGATATATCTCTTTCTACATGCATCACTATATCCCGATCTGACATATTGCCTGCAATAAGCGTATCAAAACCAAATGCTTTAGTCAATGCACCTTGATTCCATTCGGATGGCGACGTTGGAATGTATACTCTTTTGTCTGCGAATTTTACTGCGTTACCTAAACAATAGTAGTAATTGTTAGAAAAACGCATGCTTACTGCTCCATCTTGAATAGGGAGCAGTCCCGTGAGGGCAATTAGCTGAGCATCAGAAGACATCCCTTGTTTTACTTGTGGAATCACGTCCTTAATATATGACACATTGGGGTGTTCTATCAATCGATTAAGATTGGGAGTAATCTCTTTTCCATCTACTTTATAATCGATAACCCAACTCTCCAAGCTCTCAAAGAATATCAACAACATATTACCATTGGCGCATGGTGGAACATACGACGTAGTATCCAAAAATAGACTCATTTCCTCACTTGATGGGGAAGCTGTCTTAAAGTTTGTGTGTGTAGACAAAAGACTTATTATTTCATTTATTCCATGTGCAATAGGTGAAAATGTATTTGAGTACCACACTCTTCCCATGCTTACATCATGATAGTATGCAGAAAATGGGTTTACAGGAGAATGGTTATGTCGCGCAGTTACTATTTGGGGAATAAAAAGAACCATTGTTCCAATGATGCAAGGAATGACGTATCGACGTATATTCCACTTGTAATGCGTTAGCCTTAATGCAGCTAGGATGACACCCCATAATACCGTCAATGATGCGAAAGCAATATCTTTCCATTCAAAAAAGATAAGTATAGAGTCCCATAGTCCATCAAGGTTTGAGACGTTTTGTATGCACCAACTATTCAATAAATCTGAGTAACTCCTGTAATACAACAAATTACCACACAACCACACATCCATGACAATCTGGACTAATATACTGACGGTCTTGTTATTAAATGAAATAACGATGAGTAACACAAGTGCCACAAAGGCGGAATAGGTACAAATCAGTCGGATAGAATATGGTTGAAATGATAATATTGGGAGGTCTGAATCAGGACATAGAAAGTATCCAAATATAATGCACTTTACGAGTAAGATAAGAGCGTACACTATGACTAAGGTCGGATCTAAGTAGGTGGTTCTATCAGTCTTGTGACTATTCATAGGTGTCGTGATTATGATTGGGTGCCTCTTTCAGCAAGTGTTCATACTTTCCTACTAAGCACATCAACCAGATATATTGTGCAAGTACAGCAACTGCTGTGCCAATGGAATAGCCGGCCACCGCTATTTCAAAACTATTGGTCAGTGTGCCGGCAACGACACCCGCAGTGCGCATCAGCGCGAGTAATAACTCAAATAGCAAACCAATGCGCTGTTTGAAGAATACATCTGACAAGAAACAGGTGCTACCTGTTACAAGGCTGAAGGTCAGCCACGGAAGCATCCAACGGATATAATGACCGGAGGTCTCCCATTCTGCCCCAAGAAGCCATTGCGTCAATTGCGGCAGGAATACGTAGAGTATGGCGAATGTAGGCACAACAACCGCAAATGTCAGTACCGAGAAACGACGAAAGATACTACCGATATGCTCGCGGTTATTCACACGCACTGTGACCAATTGGTATAACGACTGGTACATTGCCCTATTGATCATGCAGATAGGAGTAAAGCCTAACAGCAGCGCCATACTCCATAGTCCCACCTCGTGTCCACCAAAAACCGGCGTCAGTAGCAGCACAGGCAACTGTCCCGCCAGCATATTCACAAAACTACGAGGCATCGAGTAGGTCGGGAAATTCTTATAGGTACGCGCGACCTCCTTGCACAGCGCCCTATCTACACCACTGAACAGTGTGCGGACATGCTTCTTCCACGCCAATAGCACACTGATAATAAACGAGATAGTTGCTGCTCCTACGGTGGAGTATATCAGTCCACCCCGTAGTACTCCGCCGAAACCAAGACCTATCTTCGCTCCTGCCGACAACATGCTCTGCGATATCTGATAACCACTGATGCGGGTGTATGCCTCACGACGTATGTACCAGTAGTTTAAGATATTCCACATTCCCAGTACCAATACCAAGATAGGCATCATCCAATAATACCGAGCCAAGTCGGGCGACTTGAAAACATGTGCAATGGGGGTGGAGAACACTACGGAAAGAGCTGTCAAGGCTACGACCGACAGCAGAATAAATATATCGACATGTGCAATGGCGCGCGCGTGTTTATCATCTTTAGGAAGGACAATGGCGTAGTGGTATTCAGCATTGGCGAGTATTACCAACACATTGCTGATGCTGAGAAAAAGGTTCAATAGCCCGAAATCGTTTGGCGAATAGATACGTGAGATAATTGGATAGACTATTAGACCAAGAACCTGCGCTACTACGCTGGCGGATAGTAGTTTAGCAAAGTTCTTCGCACTTTTGGGCAGTAGATATGTTTTGATTTTTCCCATTGATACTGCAAAGGTACAAAACTTTGATTTATTATACAACCAAACCTTATACAAAACCATTCTATATCTCTTATGTGGTCCGGTAGCGGTCGGGTATCGGTATGGATATATGACCGAGATTTGATGCTAAAACGGCTTTGGAAGTCTGTGCTTGTATCTATAAATGTGCTTGCGAATGTCTTGAAGAGCACATTTTTCTTCTTGTATGTTGCTGCTATGCGGATTTCTTCGTAACTTTGCAGCCTATATAAGAGAAATTGCAATACTTACATTTTATTAATATAATATCATGGTAGAAAAAGAATTGAATCTGTTGGCTGATTTTCCTGCGGTCTCGACAAAGACTTGGAAGGACAAAATCATCACCGACCTGAAAGGCGCCGATTTCGAGAAGAAACTCGTATGGCGCACACCCGAAGGCTTCAACGTGCAACCATTTTATCGCCGCGAAGACCTGAAAGGACTTAAGACAACCGTATCCGCACCTGGGCAGTTCCCTTACGTACGTGGTACGAAGACAAACAACGAATGGGCTATTCGTCAGAACATCTGCGCTTGCAAGAATGCTCGTAAGGCGAATGCGAAGGCTCTGGAAGTACTGAACAAAGGCGTCACTTCGCTTGGGTTCTGTCTCGACAAAGAGAAACTGAACTACCATTTCATCAAAGTGCTGCTTAATGGCATCAAGGCTGATGCCATCAACATCAACTTCAACATCTGTCCTTGTGCAGCTCCTGAATTGGCGAGCATCCTCGTGCGCTACTATGGTCGCATGGGTTACGATGTGAAACATATTCAGGGATCTATCAATGTGGACCCTATTAAGCAGATGCTTCTCAAGGGTAAACTGCTCAGTCGTGAGCAAGTGACAGAGAAGATTGCTGCGACTGTTAAAGCAGCTAAGTCGCTGCCTAACTACCGCGTGGTAGGTGTCAACTCTGTCATCCTCAATAACTCAGGTGCTTACTGCGCACAAGAGTTGGCTTATGCTCTCGCTTGGGGTGCTGACTACATGACTATGCTCACCGAAGCAGGTGTACCTAACTACAAGGCTGCTAATGCTATCCGTTTCAACATGGGTATCGGTGGCAACTACTTCATGGAGATTGCTAAGTTCCGTGCCGCTCGTATGTTGTGGGCAAAGATAGTAGAGGCATACAAAGCACCGGTATTCACCGCTGCTCTCAAAGAGGCTGCTAAGATGAACGTAAGTGCCGAGACTAGTCGTTTCAACATGACAGTCTTCGATGCTTATGTCAATCTGCTCCGTTCACAGACAGAGACGATGTCTGCTGCTATAGCTGGCGTGGACGAGATAGTTGTTACTCCGTTCGATGTCACTTATGAACAACCAACCGACTTCTCGGAGCGTATTGCCCGTAACCAACAGTTGCTGCTCAAGGAAGAGGCACACTTCGACAAGGTTGTTGACCCTGCAGCAGGTTCGTTCTACTTGGAGAACCTCACGCACGCTATCGCTACCGAGGCTTGGAAGCAGTTCCTCGCTATACAAGAACAAGGTGGCATGTACGAGATGGTAGCTGCAGGCAAGGTACAAGCCGCTATCCAAGAGAACCTCACCAAACGTCTTGCTGATGTGGCTAAACGCAAAGAGATACTGCTTGGATCGAACCAGTATCCTAATTTCACTGAGAAGGCAGCCAAGAAGATCAAAAACACTGACTGCGGTTGTGGCTGCTGTGCTAAGCACGAGAGTCAGATACCTACGCTGCCTATTGCACGTGCAGCAGAGGAGTTTGAGGCACTGCGTCTAGAGACTGAGACCTCGAAGAAACAACCGGTGGCATTCATGCTCACTATGGGTAACCTCGCTATGCGTATCGCACGTGCACAGTTCTCGTGCAACTTCCTCGCATGCGCAGGCTATAAGGTGATAGATAACAATGGTTTCAAGACCGTGAAAGAGGGTATCAAGGCTGCTCGTAAGGCGAAAGCCGACATCATCGTACTCTGCTCGAGTGATGACGAATACGCAACATTGGCACCTGAGGCATGGAAAGAACTGAACGGAGCCAAGGAGATATTCATCGTGGCTGGCGCTCCTGCGTGCATGGAAGAGCTGCAGAAAATAGGTATTAGCAACTTCATCAACGTACGAAGCAACGTGCTTGAGACACTACGCAACCTCAATAAACAATTACTCAACAAATAGAGAAAACGAACAGAAACTATGTAATGAATGTTTTTGAAACAAATATTATCAAATATTATTCAAATATACTGAGAATACACAAGAGATAATTACCAAATAATCAAAGATATGCAAGAGCTCGAATTAAAGCAGTTAGTATACAATATTGTCGGAGCAGCGATGGATGTTCATAAAGAACTTCATAGAGGACTGCTTGAAGCGGTATATGCAGAGGCAATGTGTATAGAATTGCGTGAACGAGGTATTGCTTATGCTTCGGAGGTAGAGATACCTATTTTCTACAAAGGACAACAATTGCAGAAGAAGTATCGAATGGATCTTGTATGTTCAGATGCTATTATCGAACTTAAAGCCGTCGATGAGTTATTGCCTGAACATCGTGCTCAGTTATACAACTATCTTCGACTAACAAAGAAACCAATAGGTATTCTCATCAACTTTGGAGAGACACAATTGCATTTTGAAAAGTATTATTATGATACCCTTGAAAATGAGATTCGTTTTTTCAATGATGTGATTAACTAACAAAGGTAACCTAGTTTGGTAATGTATTATTAAGGGTGATATTTGATACTATTTGAATTGATATTTGACCATATTTGGATAAAAATAACATTTGTAAGAAAAAATATTCGTTAGATAGTAGTTCGAATAAAAAGTAATAGTTATGAAACCAGATTTTAAGACAATTGACATCAATAAGGTTTCTGCTTCTCACGTTGAAGGAGCCAATGAAGCCAACTGGCAGACGCCAGAACTGATAGACGTCAAGCCTATCTATACCAAAGAAGACCTCGAGGGCATGGAACACCTCGACTATGTCTCCGGTATTCCACCATTCCTCCGTGGCCCGTACAGTGCCATGTACCCACTGCGTCCTTGGACTATCCGTCAGTACGCAGGATTCTCTACGGCTGAGGAATCTAACGCTTTCTATCGTCGTAACCTCGCCAGTGGACAGAAAGGTCTGTCTGTAGCATTCGACCTCCCGACACACCGTGGCTACAATGCCGACAACATGCGTGTCGTAGGCGATGTCGGAAAAGCAGGTGTCAGCATCTGCTCTCTCGAGGATATGAAAGTCCTCTTTGCAGGTATCCCATTGAACAAGATGTCCGTCTCTATGACGATGAACGGAGCCGTGCTGCCAATCCTGGCGTTCTACATCAACGCAGGTCTCGAGCAGGGTGCTAAACTCGAAGAGATGGCTGGTACTATCCAGAACGATATCCTCAAAGAGTTCATGGTGCGTAACACCTATATCTATCCGCCTAAGTTCTCGATGAAGATTATCGCAGATATCTTCGAGTACACCTCGCAGAACATGCCTAAGTTCAACTCTATTTCTATCTCTGGTTACCACATGCAAGAGGCAGGTGCTACCGCTGATATCGAGTTGGCATACACCCTTGCCGATGGTATGGAGTATCTCCGTGCAGGTATCAATGCTGGTATGGATGTCGACACATTCGCTCCACGTCTGTCCTTCTTCTGGGCTATCGGTATGAACCATTTCATGGAGATAGCTAAGATGCGTGCCGCTCGTATGCTATGGGCAAAGATCGTGAAGTCCTTCGGCGCTAAGAACCCGAAGTCGATGGCCCTACGTACTCACTGTCAGACATCGGGTTGGTCGCTCACCGAGCAAGACCCATTCAACAACGTAGGTCGTACTTGTATTGAGGCTATGGGTGCTGCACTTGGTCATACTCAGTCACTCCACACCAACGCCCTTGACGAGGCTATCGCATTGCCTACCGACTTCTCGGCTCGTATTGCTCGTAACACCCAGATATATATCCAAGAGGAGACCAAGGTCTGCAAAGAGATTGACCCATGGGGTGGTTCTTACTATGTAGAGTCGCTCACACAGGAGATCATGAACAAGGCTTGGGAGCATATCCAGGAGATTGAGAAACTGGGTGGTATGGCTGCCGCTATCGAGACCGGTATTCCAAAGATGCGTATCGAAGAGGCTGCTGCTCGTACTCAGGCTCGTATTGACTCGGGTACGCAGAAGATTATCGGTGTCAACGAGTATCGTCTTGACCACGAAGACCCAATCGATATCCTCGAGATCGATAACACGGCCGTTCGTGAGGAACAGGTGGCTCGACTCAAAGAGTTGCGTGCTAACCGTGACGAGAAAGCCGTACAAGAGGCTTTGGCAGAAATCACCGCAACTGTTCAAGAGTGGGCAGACGGCAAGAAATGTTCCAATAACCTTCTCGTTTTGGCTGTCAAAGCCGCAGGGCTTCGTGCTTCGTTGGGTGAGATATCTGACGCTTGCGAGAAAGTTGTTGGACGATATAAAGCAACTATTAGAACTATTTCAGGCGTGTACGCAGCAGGAACAAAGAACGACAGTGACTTCATCCGTGCAAAGGAACTCACTGCAGCCTTCGCAAAGAAAGAAGGCCGTCAACCTCGTATCATGATTGCCAAAATGGGCCAAGATGGTCACGACCGTGGTGCGAAAGTAGTAGCAACAGGTTATGCCGATTGTGGCTTCGATGTGGATATGGGACCACTGTTCCAGACTCCAGAAGAGGCTGCTAAGCAGGCTGTAGAGAACGACGTACATATCCTCGGCGTTAGCTCATTGGCAGCAGGACACAAGACTCTCATTCCTCAAGTGATTGAGGAGCTGAAGAAACTTGGTCGTCCTGATATCATGGTTATCGCTGGTGGTGTCATCCCAGCTCAGGATTACGACTTCCTCTACAAAGCAGGTGTTGCCGCTATATTCGGTCCTGGTTCACCGGTCGCTAAGTCCGCTTGCACCATGATGGAACTACTCATGCAAGAGTAATCTTGTGTATCTACCGATCTATCCTCGAGGTGAAATATCCTTGGGGATAGATTATTTTAATACTAATCTAATACAGAAATATGAAAACATTAGAAGCATTTGACGCCGCTCGAAAAGAAGAGTCGAGCAAAGTTTATAAAGATTGGGGCTATAAATTGAAGCTGAATGGCAATGACTATGAGAATTACCAAACAAAAGAAGCTTTCGATGAGTTTATTTTGGAGATGCAGTCCAAATACGAAACACATTATAAGGCTTTCAATAAAGGTGGTGGAAGTGAGTTAAAGGAAGGTAAGCGTCCTCCAAAGATGGCATCTGCCGCTTCTTCAAGTAGAATGATGTACTTATTGGCTCGAGATATTGAAGGATTCAAATTTGAAGAAAAACGTAAAACAGGAATAAGAGGAGCGGCTAATTTGGATGGGTACTACCAAACAAAGAATGCCGAAATTTATGTTGAAGCGAAGTGCCGTGAGGTGTTCTATACGAAATATCTGTCGCAAAGTACAATAGATGCATATAAAGATGTGTATAGAGAACTGGGTGTCGAATATAAAGAACGTGGAATTTTCATTGTTGATGGAAAAGAATTACAATTAAAGCACTTCGATTTGAAACAAATGATTTGCCATTTATTAGGTATTGCTAAGTATCAATTGAATCATAAGGAAGTGCAGCATAAAGAAGTCCGTTTTCTCTATCTAACGCATAAGTTGACGGAAACTGAACGTGATTTTCTGTCGAAGAAACATGCCTTAGGTAAAGTTGAAGATTGTATGAAGGCAGAACAAGATGAGGAAAAATGTGTTGAAAAAAACATTGGTTGGCGCAATCTCTACGAGAAAATCTTGAAATACCAGAATAAATACAAACTATCTGAAAATAAATACAAACTATCTGAATCTGAAATAGATACTATGGCAAAGAAGTTTTCTTTCCGTATGATTGATGACCAAATGTTTGAAGAACAAATCGAGAGGAACAATTGATTCCTTTCAACATCCTTAAACAAATACACAAAACAAAATAATTATGAAAAAGAAAGTTATTATCGATGGCATTGAGTATATATTGAATCGTAAATCTCATACAGCGGTTCTATCTAACTATCCTAAAACCGTCCAAGGAGCTGCTACTATTTTAAGTTCAATTTCTTACGATGGAATGAATTATATTATAACAAGCATCGGTGATTTCTCTTTTGTTGGTTGCTCCGATCTTACTGATATAATCATCCCTAATAGTGTGACAAGTATTGGAGAATACGCTTTTTCATGTTGTTCCAATCTTACAAACATCAACATTCCTAATGATGTAACAAGTATTAGCGATTCCGCTTTTAGTGACTGTTCAAGTCTTACAAGTATCAATATCCCAAATAGTGTAATAAGTATTGGAAACGAAGCTTTTGATGGTTGTTCAAATCTCACAAGTATCAATATCCCTAATAGTGTAACAAGTATTGGCGATTCCGCTTTTAGTGACTGTTCAAGTCTTACAAGTATCAACATCCCTAACAGTGTAACAAGTATTGGCAATTTCGCTTTTCGTGGTTGCTTGAGTCTTACAAGTATTATAGTGGAAAGTGGCAATCATGATTATAACAGCAGCGAAAATTGCAATGCTATTATCGAAATATCGACAAATACACTCTTATGTGGATGTCAAAATACAATAATCCCTAATAGCGTAACGAGCATTGGTCGGCACGCTTTTTATGACTACTCAAATCTTACGAGTATCGAGATTCCAAACAGCGTGACAAATATTGGAGATTGTGCTTTTTCAGGTTGTTCAAATCTTACAAGTATCAACATCCCTAATGGCGTGACAAATATTGGAGATTATGCTTTTTCAGGTTGCTTAGGTCTCAAAAGTATTAACCTCCCTAATGGCGTAATAAGCATTGGAAACGAAGCTTTTGATGGTTGTTCAAATCTCACAAGTATCAATATCCCTAATAGTGTAACAAGTATTGGCGATTCCGCTTTTAGTGACTGTTCAAGTCTTACAAGTATCATAGTGGAAAGTGGTAATCATGATTATGACAGCCGCGAAAATTGCAATGCTATCATCGAAACGTCGACAAATACGCTCTTATGTGGGTGCCAAAATACTACAATCCCGAATAGTGTGACAAGTATTGGAGACGAAGCTTTTGAAGGTTGCTCAAATTTAACAAGTATCAACATCCCTAATAGCGTAACAAGTATTGGGAAAGGCGCTTTTGCTATCTGCTCAAACCTTAGAAAGATCAACATCCCGAATGGCGTAACAAGTATTAGTGATTCTGTTTTTTATGATTGCTCAAACCTTACGAGCATCAACATTCCTAATAGTGTAAAAAGCATTGAAGCCTTTGCTTTCAAGGGTTGCTCAAGTCTTACGAGTATCAAGATTCCTAATAAGGTGACAAGTATCGGAGGTTACGCTTTTTCTGGTTGTTCAAGTCTTAAAAGTATGAATATCCCTGATAGTGTAAAACGTATTGGTGCGCAAGTTTTTGCTAATTGCGTAAATTTAATGTTTTTAATATTACCTTCCATACATTTCGATACTTCTAGTAATTGTCCAGCTAATATCTATATCCGTCAAAAGAAGTGATAAATAAATCCTGCAAAAACGATAGGGATATAGAGAATAGTGTCTCAGTAGTATATCGTCTATAGGTTATTCTTATTATTTGTTGATGGCTTGTTGTCATTTATCCTTGACAACGTATATTGTTAATTCCTTAGAGTGGGGAGATTTTTGTCAATATTGGGGTCTATCTATAGGTCATTTTTCAGCCTGCAAAATGACCTATCGACCAAAATATGCAAATCTTTGAGCCGGAAAACTATGACCCCTATGTCAAAAATATGGTAAAATATTGTAGACAACTTCACTAGGAGACGTGAAGCGCATAACGCGTGCGAAGCACTATGTGCGTTTGCGCGAGATGATGTCTAGTGAACATCATAGAATATCCACTAATTATTAGACAATCAGCATTCTATCTCTAATCCATGTCAATGCGCCACAGGTGTCCGTTCCTAATTTTCGCTGCGGTAACCTTGTTTTTCTTAAAAACATTTGTGCATTTCAAAATAAAATTGTACCTTTACAAGTTGTTTTAGAAATGCATGAATCTGCGGAATAATAATAACAGAGAGTGCGTCAGTCATTGGCGCACTCTCTGTCTGTAGTTGATTATAGGAGGACTAATAAGACCAATGTGTATAGTTCTCCAGTCTAAGTTGAAAAAACGCAAGTTGCAACTTTGTGCGACTTGCGTCTTTTGGAAATTGTCTAAGCTTTGAGCTTTTTCAGCGTATTGAACTCTCCAAACTTAGAACTCGCCCAACTTTTTAAGTAGGGTAGGAGATGCTTAGGGGATGTTCTAAAAATTCCACGTTTCGATATTTGGCTTCTAATTAGAATGTTTCTCCACTTTTTGAGCGCTTTGTGTTTTTTATTTGTATCTGCTTGCCTTTCACTCAGTCACAATGCTCGCATTGCTCCTTCGTTCAAGCCAAGCAGCTCCGAAATAAAAAATCACCAATCATCTCAAAAGCAATTTTTAGAACATCCCTTAGAAATTATTCTCTTGGAGTTGGAAGTAGCTCTGCGGGTGGTTGCAGACAGGGCAAACAGCCGGTGCTTCCTTGCCTATATAGAGGTGTCCGCAGTTACGGCATTGCCATATAGCATCGCCATCACGGCTGAAGACAATCTTATCATTGATGTTCTTCAGCAGTTTGAGGTAACGCTCCTCGTGTGCTTTTTCGATAGCGGCAACACCTTCCATGATACGTGCAATCTCTTCGAAGCCTTCTTCGCGTGCTTCTTTAGCCATACGTGGGTACATGTCGGTCCACTCATCGTTTTCTCCTTCTGCAGAGTCTTTCAAATTATCCATTGTAGAACCGATACCGTGGATTAATTTGAACCAGAGTTTAGCATGCTCTTTTTCTTGAGCAGCTGTCTCTTCAAACAGAGCAGCAATCTGTTCGTAACCATCTTTCTTGGCTTTGCTCGCATAGTAAGTGTACTTGTTTCGAGCCTTGGATTCGCCTGCAAAAGCCTCCCAAAGGTTGGCTTCTGTCTTGGTGCCTTTTAAGTCTTTCATTGTAGAAAAATGTTTTTAATGGGTTAATACAATATGTTTTAATTGTTTGTGTCTATAATGTCTTAGCCACTTCTACTTGTTCGAAGGTCTCGATGAGGTCGCCTTCGGCTATGTTATTGAAGTTCTTGATGCTCAATCCACATTCGGTATTGACGCCAGCTTCTTTGATATCGTCTTTGCCATGTTTGAGTGAGGAAAGTTCGCTTGTGTAGATGACGATACCATCACGGATGATGCGGCACTTGTTGGTGCGTTTCACTTTGCCTTCGCGTACGATACAGCCAGCGATAGTACCCACCTTTGAGATGTGGAAGGTCTGCAGTACTTCGAGTGTTGCCGTTACTTCCTCTTTTATCTCAGGTGAAAGCATACCTTCCATGGCCGCTTTTATCTCTTCGATGGCATCGTAGATGATAGAGTAGATACGTATATCGACTTCTTCGCTGTCTGCCATCTTGCGTGCAGTGCTGGTTGGACGAACATTGAAGCCTACGATGATGGCGTCGGATGCAGCAGCCAAAAGCACATCGCTATCGGAGATTGCACCTACGGCACCATGGATAACGTTCACTTGAATGTTCTCGGTTGACAGTTTGAGTAAGGAGTCGGTCAATGCTTCAACAGAACCATCGACATCGCCTTTGACGATGATATTCAGCTCCTTGAAGTCGCCAATAGCGAGGCGTCGACCAATCTCTTCCAAGCCAACATGTTTCTTGGTTCGTATAGACTGTTCTCGTTGCAGTTGCTCCCGTTTGTTGGCAATCTCGCGTGCCTCTTGTTCAGTAGGCATTACCACGAAGTCGTCGCCAGCTTGCGGTGCTCCATTGAGACCCAGTATCAATACAGGTTCGCCAGGATGAACCTCTTTGACGCGTTGGTTACGTTCGTTGAACATGGCTTTGATACGACCATGTGCAGTACCTGCTAAGACGATGTCGCCCATGTGTAATGTACCATCTTGAACGAGGATTGTTGCTATATATCCACGTCCTTTGTCCAATGAGGACTCGATGATAGAACCTTTGGCACGGCGTTTTGGATTGGCTTTAAGGTCGAGCAGTTCTGCTTCAAGAAGCACTTTCTCGAGCAGTTCGAACACGCCCATACCGCTCTTGGCAGAGATGTCTTGCGACTGATACTTACCTCCCCATTCTTCAACGAGGATATTCATGTTGGCGAGTTGCTCTTTTATCTTATCGGGATTTGCTCCTGGTTTATCGCACTTGTTGATAGCGAATATCATTGGTACGCCAGCGGCTTGTGCGTGGTTGATAGCCTCGATAGTCTGCGGCATGACGGCATCGTCGGCAGCAACAATGATGATAGCGATATCCGTCACTTTCGCTCCTCGGGCACGCATAGCGGTGAAGGCCTCGTGACCTGGTGTATCGAGGAAAGTGATGTGTTGACCATTTTTCAGCTTCACGTTATATGCACCGATGTGTTGTGTTATACCACCTGCTTCACCGGCAATAACGTTGGTGTTACGGATATGGTCGAGCAATGATGTCTTACCGTGGTCGACGTGTCCCATGACAGTCACAATAGGGCAGCGTGGTTCGAGGTCGTCGTCGGAGTATTCCTCATCGTCGTGCAGTTCTTCTATCACTTTGGCAGATACATATTCGGTGGTGAAGCCAAACTCTTCTGCTACGATGTTGATGGTCTCGGCATCGAGTCGTTGGTTGATACTTACCATCAAACCAAGGCTCATGCAAGTGGCAATAACCTGATTGACAGAGATGTTCATCATCGTTGCCAACTCGTTGGCGGTTACGAACTCGGTGAGTTTCAATACCTTTGATTGTGCTTGTTCCTGCTCAAGAACTTCCTCTTGATGCATTCTGACATGTTCACGTTTCTCTTTACGGTATTTAGCACCCGTGTTCTTGCCTTTGCCTGATTGCAGACGAGCGATTGTATCTTTTATCTGCTTCTGTACTTCCTCGTCGTCAACCTCTGCCTTGATAGGTCGTTTGCCAGGTTTCTGACCCTTGTTGTTGTTTCCTTTTCGGAAGTCCGGATTATTGATATCGACGCGTCCTGCTTTGATGCGTTCACGTTTGCGTTTGCCATCTTTGTCGGTTGCAGTAGTACTGCCATTAGCAGCAGAAGCACCACCTCTTTGTTGCTGCAGACGCTCTTCGCGCTCTTTTTTCTTCTGTTCCTTTGTTTTCTGCTTTGGGTGTGTTGCTTGGTTGAGTTTATCCAAGTCGAGTGTACCTACGATCTTGGGTTTGTTAACCATAACAGGTTTCCCAATGCGGAATACCTCGGGTTCGTTCTTTGCTTCTGGCTCTTTTTCGGGGGCTTGTTCTTCTATCTTCTTAGGCTGCTCTTTGACCTTTGTTTCTTTAGGTTCTGCCTTTTGTTCTTTTTGAGGTTCAACTGCAGGCTTTTCTTCTACTTTCTCAGCAGGTTTAGCCTCTTGTTTCTCCTCTTTTGGTTGAACAGGCTTTTCTTGTGGCTTTACCTCCTCTTCTTTTTTGTCGGATGTGGTAGGTTTCACCTCTTGAGCAGGTTGTTCTTTTGGTTCAGCCTTAGGAGTCTCTTCGACCTTCGGTTCCTCTTGATGAGGCTTATGGCCGAGGTCGATATGTCCCACTACCTTTGGTTTCTGCACAGCGGGAGCAGGTTCTGGCTCTGGTTCTGGTTGAGGTTCAGCTGCGGGTTTAGCAGCAGCGGCTTTGTCGCGTTCTTGACGTTCTTGTTGCTGTTTCTCAGCCTCCATTTTGAGAGCCATGTCTTTATTGAATGCTTTCGCAAGCATGAGATAAGTCTCGTCGTCGATACGTGTATTAGGGTCGACGGAGATATCTTTGCCTTGCTTTTGCGCATACTCAACAGCGGTAGCCATACCGACATTGAGTTCTTTGCAAGCCTTGATAAGTTTTATTGCCATGCAGATTCTGTATTTACGTTATTAATTAGCAGTTAATTAGTAGGAGGGTGGGGGTAGGAAGAAGTGTTCTATTCGTTGCCGTCTTCGTCATCTCTAGCGAACTCGGCTTTGATGGCGTTGATGACATCGTTGATAGTCTCTTCTTCGAGGTCGATGCGTTCATAGAGTTCCTCTGGTGCCACGGCGAGTACTTGTTTAGCCGTGTTGAAGCCCGCTTTATAGAACTCATCGATAATCCACTGTTCGAATTCGTCGGTAAATTCGCTCAACTTGATATCCTCTGAGTCATCGCCTTTTATCTCGCGGAATACTTCTATTTGGTATCCTGTCAGTTTGATAGCGAGTTTGATGTTGACGCCACCTTTGCCGATAGCCAGACTTACTTGGTCTTGGTCGAGATATACGTTAGCCGTTTTATTCTCTTCATCAATCTCGATTGAACTGATCTTTGCAGGAGCGAGGGCACGCTGTATATAGAGATTGATGTTGTTGGTGTAGTTGATGACATCAATGTTCTCGTTGCGTAGTTCGCGGACGATGCCATGAATACGAGTACCTTTGATACCGACGCATGCGCCTACTGGGTCAATACGGTCGTCGAACGATTCAACAGCCACCTTGGCACGTTCGCCAGGGATACGTGCAATATCTTTGATTGATATCAAACCGTCGTGTATTTCCGGAATCTCTTGCTCGAACAAGCGACGAAGGAAAATAGGTGAAGTACGGGAGAGTATTACTCGTGGGTTTTGGTTCTTGTTTTCCACTTCTTCTACGACGGCTCTGATTGTGTCGCCTTTGCGGTAGAAGTCGGATGGTATTTGGTTGACCTTTGGAAGGTACATATCGTTGCCGTCCTCGTCGAGGATAAGCATCTCTCGTTTCCATACCTGATAGAGTTCTCCAGATACTATCTGTCCACGGAGACCGTCGTATTTGATATAGAAGTTCTCTTTTTGTAGGTCAAGAATCTTGCTTGCGAGTGTTTGGCGGAGGTTAAGAATAGTTCTTCTACCAAACTTCATGAAGTCTACTTTGTCGGTTACATCTTCGCCAATCTCGCATTCGTCGTCGATAAGTCTTGCTTCGGAGAAGTGAATCTCGGTGTTTGGATTGGCTTCTACATCGTCGGCTACCACGGTGCGATTACGATAGATTTCCAAGTCACCTTTGGTAGGGTTGATGATGACATCGAAGTTCGCATCGCTGCCATACATCTTGGCGATGACATTACGGAAGCTGTCTTCCATAACGTTGATAAATGTTTGTTTGTCAATGTTTTTTAGATCATTGAACTCTTTGAAGATGTCAATCAGGTTGACACTCTCTTGCTTTTTTGTTGCCATTTATAATGTTGTTATAGTTTATATTTCTATACTTTGAGATTATATACGACGGACTTGACATCTGTGTAATTCCATGTAAATGTCTGAATCTGTGTCTGTTTACGTTTTTTATTCTCGACCTCTACTTTTACTTCGGCATCGATAGAAAATTCTGTATCGTTAGCATCGACTAAGACACCTTTCATCTTTTTGCCATCGCGGAGAAGCACAATCACTTCGTTGCCGATGTTTTTCTTATATTGAAAAGGTGTTTTGAAAGGGTCGGTTAAGCCCACAGACCCTACTTCGAGCGAATAATCCTCCACCTCTCGGTCGATATGGTCGGTAATATACTGACTTAGCGCAGCGCAGAAATCGATGTCGATAGGTGCAGCAGCATCAAGTGTGACGCATATATCGTTGTTTTGCGAGATGGTTACCTCGATGATTTGGTACTGTTGCTCTGCTTGTGTGTACACGGCAATGTACTGGTTTACAGTGTCTTCTATTAGCGATTTTTGTATCATAGGTAGCTTATACTTGCAATAAAGGGGACCTTATTCGGTCCCCTTTATCAAATCGAGTGCAAAGGTACGATACTATTTTGTTATATGCAAGTATTTTGCAATAAAATTCTACTATGAGGATTTTTCTCTTGTACCACTCTATCCCACAAGTGGGTATACTCATGAATTGGGTGCTCTGGAGTGATGCCCGTTTCGTCGAGATAGATGTTGCCGGCGTTGTCTATGAAACCATAGATTTTACCGTCTGGAGTGGTGAAGGTTTGAATTATTGAATCTTCTCCTTGATCACCTCTGCTATTTCTATCACTTTGTCTTCGTCGGGGCTCTCTTGATAATGAGTAGCGATCCAATCCATCATGGTTGTCAACTGTTTTTCCGTTCTTAACAATGACATCACCACTATCACTGGTTCTTTTCGCATATCCAGCATTCTTAAGCCAGCTATCAAATCTTGCCTTATTTTCTTTAAATCCATTCTCTATTTCTTTTAGTTGTTCTTTATTTAATATACTAACATCTGCTTTTTCTAATATTTCAAATCCATCTCTACCCTCTACTCTATTATCTTTATATTGATATAATGATGTGTTAAATTTATACACTTTTTTAGTGTCTTTGTTATAAAGATATAACCCCTTTGAAGTATCAGTTTCGTTGGGCAGAGTTTCGATATAATCTTGTATCGCTTTTATTTCCAAAGAGGATAACATGCTGTTAAAAATAGCCCTTCTTTTTCTTTTCTTACCCCAAGCAGCTTGAATATCATCGAGTGTTCCTGTTTTGAAATACTCTACCATATCTGCATGACCGAGGACTTTAATTCCGCTTGTCTACAAGTGCTCCACCAACTATTTGGTAATAGATTCGGGCATACGAACTTCGTCTCGGATTTTCATTAATATCCGAGGGAATTTAGTACGCCATTTACGAAACCTGTTCCGAAATTGCTTGAGCTATTCTAAGTACTCTATCCTCGTCTGGATTCTCCTTGTAGTGCTTGCTTATCCAATCTAACATAGTCAGGATTTGAGAATATGTTCTCAGCATCAATGTTATCGCTATCTTGGTATCTGTGATTAAGTCCATACATTTCAAGCACTCTATCAAGACTTCTTGTAATTTGTGATCCATTTTATTGGTTATACTCTCATTTACTCTTGACTGAACTCGGGTATATATGGGTTTTCTATCGTTCCGATATGTCCATCCACCTCGAATGACACTGCATCTTTCTGCACATACTGATATTTTGTTTTCGTGCAGTAATAACGCAATGTCAGTGCGGTGGTTTCGTCGGTGTAATAAGCCAACAGAGGTCGATTGATGTAGAGGAAGAAATAAGGTGTTCCATCTATCATCTGCACCTTTGTCACGCCCCAACATTCGTCGCCAGAGAATGCAGCCACCAAGTCGGCGGTATCGGCTGCATTCTGCAATGTGGATGGGATGATACCCGTGATAGTCATCGAACTCTCAAAATTGGAGGTGTCGTTCGATACCCATGTTGGGTAGTCTTTTTGCTGATTTACTGAGGTGTGATGGCAGGCACCGACCATCATTGTCAGTGCCACCATCATCGTCATTATTGCTAATTTTCTACAATTACAATTATTCATAGCTATTTCTGTTTGATAAGTCGAATTGTTTTCGTTTCGTTCTCAAGTCGTACAACTGCCATATAGATACCCGAAGGCAATGCCTTGCTCTGCCATTCGTAGGTATAAACGCCATTCTCGGTTGCGCCCTTGTCGGTGGCAAGTAGTTGTCCGCTTGCGCTGTAGATAGCCAACTCAACGGCTTGGTCTTCTGCAGTCGTTACCACCACTTGAACCTTGTCGACAAACGGCGAAGGTAAAGCGCTGATGCTGTTCTTGCCAAACGAGATAGGCAATGGGTTATCTAACGAACCGACTATACCATTAGCTTTGTAACTGAACATTGGAGCCGATTGTGCCACGGTCTCGCCATTCTGCTCGAGAGCAAAATGAACAGCACCGCTGTTCTCCGAACCTACGGTAAGGAAGAACAAAGGCATACTATCTGTTTTATGTACTTCCACTTTTCCTGCCAACTCATCGCCGATGTATGCAGCCAATATGAGGTCATCGGTGCTGCTTGTCCAATCGGCAAGCGTTGCAATAACCGACATATTGCTTGGGGCACGGTTGACAAAGAGTGGGGTAGTCTCCAATGCTTGAACCTTCTGTGTATTCGAACTTACAGCTTGATAGTCGTAGTAAGTGAATTGGCACTGACCGCCTTGGTGGTAGAGCAGATAGCCCTGTCCAGGCTCCATATAGGTCATGTTGCCTTCCCATTTCGATGCGCTCGAGAACACGGCAAAACGGTCCTTACTCTTCAATATATCACCAGCCTTAGCGTTGATCATATAATCTGACATGGCTTCTGTAACCGACTGATTGACATCGATCATATACGGCAACACGTTCCAACCGGTGAATAAGGTCAGCGTACGCTCTTTCTGCGAGAGTGGCGCACCTTCAATCTCGGCTGACACTACATTTTGAACATAGAACATGTAGATGTAGTTGTAGTTGAAACTATTCAAGGTGCCATACCATCCGTTTGTAGCAAACTGACTATAGGTCTGACCTACAACGCTCTTCACGATATCGCCTTCTGTCCAATCGCTTTGCGTCGAAAGCATTGCATTGACATCTCTGTAATAGGTCGGCTTGATATAGAAGGAGTTCCAGTTCCAACCCGTGTTCAGGCTCAGTCGCTGAACCTTACGCTCAGAGGTAGTCAATATGATAGGCGTCTCTGGCGTGCAACCTACGCAGTATTTATGCTCAAAACGGATTATTCTAGGTGCATCAAGGATATATATCTTACCTGTGCTTGCTTGCCACAACCGCAGTTGGATATAATTATTCTTCATATTCTCGTTCCCGTAGATGGTCATATACACATGGTTAGCAAGCGTTGCATCGTCGTAGGTCACATTGGCTTTGCCCACACATTGGTCATCGATAAATGCTGCCACAATATCTTCTGAATCGGTATCGAAGATAGTGTCCTTGCCGTTGACAATCTTCACTTGACCTATCAGCGACATCGACATTGGCAGGTCTTTGTAGTTCTCTTCCCATGGACAAGTCGATTCCACTTTGACATTCAGCAGCAGACGCTCGTAGAGGTCTTGGTCGTCTTGTAGGTAGATATATTCGGTGTATTCGCCTACATTCAGGCCTTCCGAAACTGTGAAGCGAACCTCTTGTGTGGCTTGTGGTGCAAGTGTTCCCGATGATGGGGTAACGGTCAACCACGAAGGCAAAGAGGTTATCTGATACTGCCGTGTCGTACCGCCTGTGTTGCTAATTGTCAGACGGAACTCTTGACTATAGTTGAGTTGTGGCGTAATCGTTTTCTCGGTCTCTGACCAACGCAACTGATTGCGGTCGACATATACTGTCCACGACATAGGACTGAGCATGCGGTTGCCGTTCTGGTCTTCCACATTGCGCACGGTCACGAAGATGTTCTGCTTGTTGATTTCCTTGTTGAGCATCTTTAGGTTGATCATCAACTCGTCGTCGTTGCAAGCCCATGCGAAGTTATACTTCGTGCGAGGGGAGGCATCACGAGTAGGCGAGTAATCTGCCTTGTCAATCATGTTCGATGCATCGGTCAAAACCAACTTCTGCTTCTCGTCTACCACATTGCCGTCGTTGTCGCGTACCACACGAGCGTTATAAGGCGAGTACTGCAGTTCGAGTCGTCCGTTATCTGTCAATACTTGCTGTGCAAATGGAATATATGCTACCAAACCCATCTCTTCGCCGCTCGGGTTCATGTTGTTGAAGCCTTGTATGCTGCTGTTTGGCAATGCCTGCTCGAACAGTACCAAGTCATCTAAGTGACCCTTGAACGAATAGAGCGGTTGATCTACCTTATTGCCCAACGAGTCGGTGAGCGTCCAGTGGCATGCACCTAACCACATGTTATTGCTTGCTACACTACCAATCTTGTCGGCGGCAAAAGTAGAACACAGTTTGCCATCAACGAAGATATTGGCGATGTTGTAGGTACGGTTGACAGTGACAACCAAGTGGTGCCACTGTTGGTCGGCATATTGTCCGCTGGCTACATACTCTTGACTCTGATGGCGAAGTACCACATTGCCGTTCTGCAATCCGATAAACACTTTGCCTTCTGCATCGTCCTCTTCTTTATATCCGCCACCGGTTGTGAACAATGCTGCCGTATCGGCGGTCTGTTCCGAGGACTTGAACCATAACATCAATGTCAGGTCTTGAATGGCCGAACGAGACAGTTTGTCTTGGTCAAGGCGTATACCTGCACTGTCTGTCATGTTGATGGATATATCCTCAGGCAAGGTCCACGAAGTACCCGTCAAGGTCAGCGTGGCACCATTGGCAAGGTCCTTACAAGTAGTACCCAGACCATCGTTCATCTTGTAGTAAGCCATGAGTTCACGCTCATAACCAGTCAAGTGCTTCTTATAGTTGAGCGACAACTCGTCTTGTGCCTCTGCTTTCGACCATATACGAGCCTCCAATATGTTGCCATGGAACGGCTCTTTGTTGGTGCTGGTGTTACCGAATAGCAATGTGCCATTGCTCGAATAGAGAGGAAGTGACGACTGTCCGTCTTGCGTCATGTCCATTGTGCCGACATAGAAGTGTACCGTTCCTGCGGTGTCATAAGTCATTGCGCAACGGGTGAAGTCGAGTATAGGACTCAACTCTTTCGATACGATTGCCGAGTCGCCTATCTCGGCACGCAGACGATTGTCAGCGGTGAGCGAGAAACGCAGGTTCTGCTTCGTATTGCCGAGCGAGAAGATGGTCATTGCCTTGTTTTGTTCTGCAGGCTTAATCATCGCCTCAATAGTGAATGCTCTGTTGCTCATGTTGCGTTGTACCGAAGACTTAGCCACACATCCGTTCTCTCCTGAGAAATACAGCGAAGAGGTCTGTGTGATGTCGAGGTTATTGGTACCACCTACTACCTCGAAGTTGGCGTCCTCATCGAGAGAGTTGCTGGCTATTGCCTCACTGAACTTCAGCGATAGCATGTCCTTCACTCCGAGGATACCGTCGGCAGGTGTTGGTGTACCAAACACTTCTGGACGACGAGTGTCTTTCGTACCTTGCAGCACTTCGGACGAACGAGTAACAAAACCGTTGCCGTAGCGTGCATAACTTACTGCGCGCAATTCATAGTCTTGCTCCATCGGGTCACGACCGCCGTAGAAGCGCACGTTGTCAATCTTACTGCTCGTTATCAACGCTTTTGTGCCTGATGCCAAAGCATAGAGACTGTCGCTGACATAATAGGAACAGGTGTTCACCCAGTCGTTATCGGACTGATTGACTTGCTTGTACTGCAGTTCGATATGGTCAAAGCCGTCGGAGTGGATGTCGAAGCCGTCGATAGTTACAGGGATATAGTAGCCGGTGCTATCTTTTGCCGATTGGGTATTCAGTACCCATTTGTCGTGCGGCGTGGTGATATTCAGTGCCGTAGCCGCAGGAACGAAGTGTACTGACAGACTCACCTCGTCCTTATTAGAGGTCGTACACGGAGAGCGCAGACGCAACTTCACATTCTCGAAGTCGTAACCTTGACCACGCTCTACCTCAAGAGTCTTCACTATCGTCTTGCCGTGCGGGATATATACCTTCATCGGCTCAGTGCCCAATGGTACACCGTCGATAGTCATCTTCAGTCCGTTCGGGTTACTGGTAGATACCACCATCAGGTCGAAGGGCAACTCCACTTGTGTTGCTACACCGAGGTCTGTTGTCTGGTCGTTGGTCATCGAGACCGTGAAGACTGCTTTCTGGTCGGCCTGTACGTTGCTTATCTCGCGCTTGTCGACTGTGATATGCGGGTTCTCCAGGGCTATCGTCGGATTGCTCAGAGGTGTACCCGGCGTATAGAAGAGTGTGCTGTCGCCACCCTCGTACGGGCAACGGCTGGCACCCGACAGACCGTAGAAGATGAAACTGCTGTATTTGTATTGTGCATCTGGGTCAGGTACACGATCAGCAGCGTCTACATTCTTGTTGAAGTTGTTTATCGTGTCCTTGAAGCGGAACACATTGACATCCATATATCCGTAGTCGTCCGGCGCGAGGACATAGGTGTAAGTACGAGACTCTGAGTCGGAACTACCTCCTACATTATTGACGGTAACATTGAGTTTAGGTTCGAACTTAACTGAGAAGCCGGAGGTAGGTGTGTTGACATCTACGGCTATTATATGATTGCCATCTCCGTTCCTCCCGAACATCGGGTTGCTTAGGACACTAGTCAGATAATGAAGACCATTGGCAAGTCCTCCAAGACTCTGGAATATGTTACCGAAGTTCACACCTGTCGAAATTCCACCCCGTGTTACTGAGTAGTTATTGGCATATTTCATCGTCTCTGAGTAGGTTACAGGACTACTACCACTCACCGAATGGGTCTTATAGGGTTGATTGGTGTTGATGGCCTGCACCTTCTCTTTCTCGTTGGTGTTGATGATGTTTACCCATTGACTGATGCAGCGGTTGTATGCTGCAATATCATCGCTGCTACTGTTGGTTGTGCCGACCGGGTCAACCCATTGGTAGTCGGATACGCCGTACTTGGTATCACTCGATGTCAGACTCGTGTAATACACTCTCTGCTTCGTCTTGTTGGCTTGTGTCTGCGCCGTGGCAGAGTCGGTTGTGAGCAACATACTGTTACGCTCACGCAGCAGAGTAGGGATAACCGTATTGATGATATGCTCTTGTGTATAGGCGAACTCAGCATCGCGTGCAAAAGAGTACAGCAGTTTACGTCCAACGGTCAAGTAACGCATCTGCCCATTGGCGTTTCTGCCCGAGGCAATCAGTTTGAGTGTGCCTTCCTTCACTTGTCCGCTCATGGCAGCATACGCAGCCGAGTCGAGCACTGCCATACCGTGACCGATACCGTGATACAGCACTTCTGTCGTACCGATATACACATCTGCAGAAGAACCTACGTGGTAAGCATCACTACCTGTATGGATACTCTCCGAGGTGGTGTAGTCGTACGAACCTGTCAGTTGTACCACGCCCGAGATGTTAACAGGGATGGTGAACGACTTCGCACTCGATATCTGAATGTTCTCTCCCGTGAATACGCCCGTACCTGCAGGAGCAGTCACTGAGCCTATCACTCCCGAATAGTTGCTTCCGTGGGAAATGGTGATGTTGGTTCCTAAGTCATACGAGATATTCCATGTGTTGCTGCTGGTGTAGGTCGTTCCCTTTGCCAACGAGGTGTAACTGCCCGATCCAGGAGGGTCACGAAGGATATCAAACAAGGTGATACCTGTTGTGGTCTTGTTCACATCCTCTACGCCGCTCAGACGGTCAGCAAAGACATATACCTCCACTGGCTCGGATGCAATATATTGACCTTTGTGCTCCACCGATACCTGAATTTTACGCGTCACATTGTCGTCCAGTCCGGTATAGGTAGGATAATCGGCTTGCAGCACCACTTGCAACTGGCCCTTGTCGTCCAACTGCCCAGTGAGTGTCTCTGTCTCTGAGTGCATGCCGTTGTAGATGCTTACATTATTGCCTTTCAGCATCACTTGGTCGTGCGCACCGTGTTCGTCGCCGTTGTAGTAATAGTCTTCGTGCGCCGTGATGCGGAACGAATACTTGCCTTCAGCAAACACCGGTTTGCCAAACAGATACTCATAGCCGCCGTCCTCGTTGAGGCGCACCATGTCTTGCGTATGCGAGATACTGTCGAAGTCGGTCAATACCGATTGCTCGATACCCATATACCCCATCTCCATACCGTACAGCAACTGCGTCAGGGTTGTCGTTACATCGCTATGATAGACATGACGGAAAGTGTCGTTGCAGAGTACCTCCACGCCGTTGTTACGCAGGGTGTCAAGCGTCAACTTATTGCTCAAGTCCAATACCTGCATAGCGGTGTTGTTGTTCGTCAGCGTGGTATAACCCGTTGCCATCAGTTGCGTCAGTTTGTACTTCACAGGGAACAGGTCTACAAAGAACTCGCCCGTTTCTTGGTCAGGATAAACCACAATCCGCTGCTGCTGATATTGTACATCTGTGTGATACTTCACTGCAGGGTCTGACGAGTGGCGCACCACCGTGTCGAGATGGTCTATGGTCTTGTTCTGCGGGTCATATACTATCAGTGCTGTGTTGTCACCTTCCAACTCGAACGCCATACGGATACTGTCACCGAGGTTGTTCTTACTCAGTCCGAAGCCCAGAGGCAACGAGCCTTGGTCGTCACCACCTACTACACGACCTACGAGGCGCACCTTCGTCTCATCGTACATCCGCAACCCGTCCATGTTGGATGTCGGTTGGAACAGACTATCGCCATTGATAACGAAGAAACCATTGTTGGCAAAGGTGTGACCGTCCATCACTACCTGCACGGTTACAGGGGCTTGAGGTATCTCAAACTCGAAGTTACCCGAGGCATTGGTCTCAATCACACTACCTGTAGAAGTCGTTGCCAATACGCCGTTAATCAAGAAATGTGCTCCATGCACAGGAATCGTCGAGAGGCGATACAACACGCGTCCCGTGAAGCGTACCGACTCTGAGTTGACGAAGTTAACCCCCGTTGCCTCGGGACGAGTAGCATCCAACGAGATAGCCGCAAAACCTGCCGAGGTGTTGTTATACGAGAACTTACCGTGCTCTGCCGTTGGCGTCACATCGTAAGTAGCCCCGTCGCCGAATGGCACACCGCCTAAGACATACTCACCGCTCGCCGTGGTAGTGGCTCTGTACGACAA
>CAYNMA010000003.1:56248-59137 GCA_964398075.1 uncultured Bacteroides sp.
TGTGACGGTCTGTTGGTCAGCGTTATATACTACTGCAAGAGGTATCCACTTGTTCCGCTCAATCTGTATCTTCGCGCCTATCGTCTGTGTGCCATATTGGAAGAATAACAGACTGTCCGTCATGCTCAGATCGAGAGATACATAGTCATTGCCCGTTGGCGTCGATTGTCGCGAAGGCACTGTCGAGAACAGGTTATGTGTCTTTGAGGTGCTAGTACTATCGATGCGTATCAACATTTGATAGGTGCGTGAGCCCGACCAGTTATCCTCTTCCGTGGTGCAGATATCGTGGCTGCCCGAATAGGCGGTCAGATAACCACGATTCGCATTAGGCTCTGCGCCTTGTGGTACTGCCACCACCGACACTCCCTCATTACCTGTGCCGTTGCTATACAGCACATTACCCGCAATACTTCCTACTGCCGAACGCCAACCAATAGCCGTGGCAGTATCGTTCAGCGTATAACTGAAGCAACTGTAGGAGCATATCACACGGTACTCGTAAGCCTTGCCCGCCTCCACCGAGTTATCACGGTAGAAGTTAGCACCTTGCACCTCTGCAACCTTAGTCCAATCGCCGTTGTTACCTGCCAGACGACGCTCAATCTTGAATACATCTACGTCGCCTTCTGTCTGGTTCCACTGCAGGAAGATGTTATCTGCATAGTAGCCCCGCGATGCGCCAAACGATGCCAGACTTGCCGAGGTGTTGTAGTATAGTTTATCACCCACCAACTGCACGGTCTGTTCATACTGCTTCTTGATATCGCTGTTGCTATCCACGAGGGTGGCAGAGTAACTATAGAACGAGCAAGCGATATCCGCCATCACCTCAATCTCTGCCTTATAACTGCCGTCGGCTTGACGCTTGAACTCGCTACCACTCACTGTACGCTCTGACTTGCGAGTCTCGTAGTTAACCGTCACGCTGCGTTGCAACAGCACTTCCGCCTTGTTGTCCCAGAATGAGACACTGTCCTCTTTCTCCGTGCGTAAGGTTACAATTACTTTACGCGTCTTGTCGAAGTCAGCGGCTTTCTTAAAGTAACATGAGTCGGTGTTGAGTTTTAGCAACTTAGGCTGCTTCATGATACTGTCTACACGCACCCAGTCGTGTCCTTCATACCCCCAGTTGGCGGTGCTGACACGGCTCACACGGTAGTAGATAGGCTTCGTCCTATCGGTGGTGTTGACTATGGCTGCCTCCGTCGAGTCGATGAAGGTATAGGTGCTATGCAGCGAGTCAAAAGTCGTTGAGAGGAAGGTCAGCGACTCGGCATCCGAGAAGTCCGACTTGTACGCTCTCTGCAGCAAGAACATGTCGTTTGGCATCACATCGGTGGCACTCGGCGAATGTATCTTCCATGTCAACTGCGTCTGCTTCGTATTCAGTTTGCCGTCTTTCCCGCGCACATCACTCGCCTTGAAGTCATAGATACGGTGGAAAGCAGGGATGTTTATCATATTCGATGTCAACTCCTCCGTCTGACCGCCGTCTCTGTTTACTTTGAAGGTCGCAGTGTAGTCGTACTGAATTGTATCGTTGGTCATCACGAACAACTGCCCCGAACGTTCGGTGCTGTTAACCACCGTCTTATCGAAACTGGTGTAATATGATATAGGGTCTTGATAAGTCACATAAGGTATCAGCACATGCCCGTACCCGGCTGCACCGTTCTCGCCGACGCTGTAGAAAGTAGGCGTGAACAGCATAGGCGACTGCTGCGTGGAGGCACTATACTGCCCCATGTTGTAGTCGTGATAGTACTCTTTACCTGTCCAGCGAGTCTCCTTGACATGAACCTTCGTCATGTAGGTAACTCCGTCGAAGTCGGTGGAAGGATACCAGTCGAACTCCAAGTAGGTCGGACGGTCGGTTTCGCCTGTACGCGACACCCAGTAGTCACCTTCTGTACCTGCAGCCAAGGTCACTGGCACTTGGTCGGCCGTGTTTGTCAGTTTGATACTACCATCGATGACCCTGAGGTGTACCCAACCTTTGTAGTCGTTCTGTTTGTTCCTGTCGTTGTCGCCCCAATACTCCACGATGTGCTTGCTTACACTGCCACCTTCTGCCCAGACGTAAGTACCGTCTATTGCCCAGTGGTTGTACGAACTCTCGGCAAAAGCCAGCACCTTGAAGTGGACTTTTCCTTGTCCAAGAGAGTACGATGTGAAGTTTCGAGGTTCCTCGAACCATGTGTTCTCGGCAGATATACTGCCAAGTCCAAGGGTCAGTACTCCTATTAGCACTAATCCAATCTTTTTCACATTCATCTTGTTTACTATTAGTTAAACTTTTATTTCCTTATATAATCAATGTTGTTCCTTAGTTCTCTAATCCTTTCTAGAACCTCTAACCCTTCTAGAATCTCTAGATTCTCGAGTCTTTCTAGCAAGAATATAAACTGCAAAAGTACAGCATTTCAATAAATATCCCAAATCTCTACCAAAATTCGTGCCATCCGCAATAGAAAGGGTAGGGTATAGAGCCAAATATTCTTGCCATTCAGCTATGACAAATCTCGATCCTGCCCCGAGATTGTCTGCGGCTTATGACGAGACAAACATGGTAGATACACGGTTGATACACGGTTGATACACGGTAGATACAGCTTACTTTATGCTTATTTTTCCCTACTTTCAAGCCACTTTGACGTTTACTGCGATTTAGGTTGACTCGTTCCCTGATTTACGATCTTAAAAATCGAACATTTTTGACTGGTTTACTAAATGGGTTGACTTTAGGTCTAAAATGGTTGACTTTAGTCAAACCCAGTAAAACCTTTACAATCCCTTGGCAGAACAAAGATAAGTTGCATCAAGCATCTTGATATTGCTGGAGCAGTTGGCTCAGGCTATGGACGACGAGGACTTCGATAAGGTGGC
>CAYNMA010000004.1:0-47173 GCA_964398075.1 uncultured Bacteroides sp.
GATTTTGAAAGTATTACCTTTCTTTCGGTCGGGATAGCGAGATTCGAACTCACGATTCCTTATTTTACTGTGGGCGTTTACGGATTCGAACCGCAGACCCTCTGCTTGTAAGGCAGATGCTCTAAACCAGCTGAGCTAAACGCCCTTTCGTTTCTCATTTGCGGTTGCAAAGGTACGGCGTTTTTCTTATTCCTGCAATACCTGAAGCAATTTTTTTTCAAAAAAAAGCGTTTTTCTTTCGTGTTCTTACTTAACTCGCTGTAATAGTGATCAATACTTTTTTTCATTCCTCTTTCTAATATGGTGCCAATCGTCTTATATTCTTCCTTGAATCCATCAAATTGCCCCCTAAATCAAGACTTGATAGAAATCCGAATCAATCCCTAATGCAAAATATCAGGTATATTTTTCGCATTATGATGCAAAATGTCAGGTGTACTTTTCGCATTATTCATATTCCCCGACAAAAGAAGATAGGTGGACGCAAACACTGCGACCACCTATCCATAAGATTTTTGCATACAATAAACTAACTTTGAACGCTGCAAAGGTAGCCCATCCGCATCATCCCCACAATCCCCTAAATAGAGTATTTCTCCTTCTGCCAATATCCCTAATTTTGGTGATCTATAGATCCAACCTCGTTTATTCTCTTTATGAGGTTTATGTTGTGTTGGTTGATGCTAATACTTCTTAGTGGGTGGTAGGGTCGCAGGTGAGGTCGATGTTGAGTTTGCGGAAGACTTTCCGGTCGACATCGGATAGCATGACCGTAGAATGCACCTTACATCCGGCAAGGAGAGGTAAGGCAGCAAGGGTCTTACGGCAGTTGTCGTTGTGCAAGGACAATACGGATAAGGCAATCAATACCTCATCGGTATGCAAACAGGGGTTCTTGCCTTTGAGATAGGCAATCTTGGTATGCTGGATAGGCGGTATCGTGTCTTGTGGGATAAGGTCAACGGAACGGTCGATTCCTGCAAGATACTTCGTGGCATTAAGCAAGAGGGCTGCCGAGGAACCGAGTAGGTCACTCTGGTGGGCGGTTATGATAGTGCCATCGGGTAGTTCGATAGCAGCCGAGGCAACACCAAGCAACTGCTCTTTCTTTTCTTTGGCAGCAACGGTTACTCGCCGATAAGCGGTATTGATACCTACTTGCTTGAACAATAGAGCAATCTTCTGAACGGCTTGCTCTGTGCCTGTGCCGAGTGCTAACTCGTTGAGGGCGGCATAGTAGCGACTGATAATCTCCTGCTTGGCGGCTTCGCAGCATACCTTATCGTCGGTAATGCAATAGCCTACCATGTTTACGCCCATGTCGGTGGGAGACTTGTAGGGGTTATAGCCATAGATACTGGTAAAGAGGGCATCTAAGACGGGGAAAATCTCGATATCCCTATTGTAGTTGATAGCCGTCTTACCATACGCCTCAAGGTGGAAGGGGTCAATCATATTGACATCGTTGAGGTCGGCTGTGGCAGCTTCATACGCAAGGTTGACTGGGTGTTTGAGAGGGAGATTCCAAACGGGAAAGGTCTCAAACTTAGCATATCCGGCATCTCTGCCTCGGGTGTGCTCATTATATAACTGCGAGAGGCAAACCGCCATCTTACCGCTACCAGGTCCTGGGGCGGTTACTACTACCAATGGTCGAGTGGTCTCGATATAATCGTTCTTGCCATATCCTTGTTCGGAGGCAATGAGGTCGATGTTATGTGGGTAACCCTCGATGGTGTAATGGTAGTAGGTCTTTATCTTTTTGCGTTCCAATCGTTGACGATAAGCATCAGCGGAGTGCTGTCCGTTGTAGTGCGTAATGACTACCGAGGAGACAAGGAAACCGCGTGCTGTGAGTTCATCGTGCAGGCGGAGGACATCCTCATCGTAGGTGATACCGAGGTCTTGGCGTATCTTGTTCTTTTCAATATCGAGTGCAGAGATGGCAATGACAATTTCGAGAGAGTCGCTTAGACAAGTGAGCATAGCGAGTTTACTATCGGGTTTGAAGCCTGGTAGCACACGGCTGGCGTGGTAGTCGTCGAATAGTTTGCCTCCCATCTCGAGGTAAAGTTTGTTGCCGAGATGAGCGATGCGTTCCCGTATATGCTCCGATTGGATGCGGATATATTTGTCGTTGTCGAATCCTGTGACCATGTTGTTAGAATTTGCTGCAAAGATAGCGTTTCTTGTGCGCTTTTGCAAGTGGATTTGGTAAAGAAAGAAAAAGTGTGTACTTTTGTGCGCGTTTTTAGTGTCAATTGTATGGCATTAGAATGTAAACATTTGTAGGTTTATAAACATTATGATTAAGATTACATTCCCTGATGGGAGCGTTCGTGAGTATGCGGAAGGCATAACCGGACTACAAGTGGCTGAGAGTATCAGTCCTCGCTTAGCACAAGAGGTGCTAGCCGTAACAGTAAATGGTCAACAACAAGACCTGACTCTACCAATCGAATCCGATTGTACATTAGTTCTTCACAAGTGGGATGATGCGGAAGCCAAGCATGCCTTTTGGCATACCTCGTCGCACCTTATGGCAGAGGCATTGCAAGAACTATTCCCTGGAATACAATTCGGTATTGGTCCTGCCATAGAGAACGGCTTCTACTATGATGTCTATCCAGCCGAGGGTACATCTATTAAGGAGTCGGACCTCGAGTTGATAGAGAAGAAGATGCAGGAGTTGGCACAGAAGAAAGAGCCGCTCATCCGTAAGAGTATCTCGAAAGCAGATGCATTGAAGGAGTTTGCAGCAAAGGGTCAACACTATAAGTGTGAGTTGATAGAAGACTTGGAAGATGGTCATATCACTACTTATACACAGGGTAACTTCACGGACTTGTGCCGTGGTCCTCACTTGCCAAGCACCGAGCCTATCAAGGCAGTGAAGGTATTGTCTCTCTCGGCTGCTTATTGGCGTGGCGATGAGAAGCGTCCTATGATGACTCGTATCTATGGTATCACTTTCCCGAAGAAGAAGATGCTCGACGAGTATCTCACCTTGCTGGAGGAAGCCAAGAAACGTGACCACCGTAAGATAGGTAAAGAGTTGGAACTGTTTATGTTCTCGGATATGGTAGGTAAAGGTCTGCCCATCTGGTTGCCTCGTGGTACAGCATTGCGTCTACGGTTGGAGGATTTCCTTAAGAAGATACAAAAACGTTATGGCTATCAGCAGGTTATCACTCCTCATATTGGTAACAAGCAACTGTATGTCACTTCCGGTCACTGGGACCACTATGGTAAGGACTCGTTCCAGCCTATCACTACGCCAGAAGAGGGTGAGATATACTTACTGAAACCGATGAACTGCCCTCACCACTGTATGATTTACAAGAACTCGCCTCGTTCGTATAAGGACCTGCCGTTGCGTATAGCAGAGTTTGGTACGGTCTATCGTTATGAGCAGTCGGGTGAGTTGCATGGTCTTACTCGTGTTCGTTCGTTTACTCAGGACGATGCGCATATCTTCTGCCGTGCAGATCAGGTGAAGGACGAGTTCATCAAGGTAATGGAGATTATCGGAATTATCTTTAGAGCCCTTGACTTCAAGAACTATGAGGCACAGATCTCTCTTCGTGACCCGAACAACCATGAGAAGTATGTCGGTTCAGACGAGGTATGGGAGAAAGCAGAGAATGCCATCATCGAGGCATGCCGTGAGAAAGGTATGGAGGCCTCTGTTGAGTACGGTGAGGCTGCATTCTATGGTCCTAAGTTGGACTTCATGGTGAAGGATGCAATCGGTCGTCGTTGGCAGTTGGGAACGATACAAGTGGATTATAACCTACCAGAGCGTTTTGGCTTGGAGTATGTAGGTGAGGACAACCAGAAGCATCGTCCTGTGATGATACACCGTGCGCCATTCGGTTCGATGGAGCGTTTCGTAGCCGTGTTGATAGAGCATACAGCAGGTAAGTTCCCATTGTGGTTGACACCTGATCAGGTTGTGGTATTGCCGGTATCGGAGAAGTCGAACGAGTATGCTTATCAAGTAAAGCAGATGCTTGAGGATAAGGATGTGCGTGTGATAGTAGATGACCGCAATGAGAAGATAGGTCGTAAGATTCGTGATAACGAGTTGAAACGTATCCCTTACATGCTTATTGTTGGCGAGAAAGAAGCCGAACAAGGTTTGGTCAGCGTGCGTCAACAAGGCGCCGAGGAGAAAGGGCAGATGAAGGTAGAAGAGTTTGCTCGTTTCATCAATGATCAGGTTGCTCAGCAAATGAATGCGTTCTGATGCGTCGTCGCTATCTGGCAACACTAACAGAGTACAACCATCAACTCCGTTCGGGGTTGGTGGTTGAACTTGTTTATAGGGATGACGATTGGTTCATCTCGGATATCATCGATATGAGTACCTTGATTGTAGAGCCTGCCGGGACGGTCTATCTGCAGGGCACACTGCGCGGGGATGTGCGCGTGGGGGCGAGGGCAAGGAATTTACAATTGGACGATTTACAATTGGACAATTTACAATTGACGATTGACAATTGACAGGCTGGGGTGAGGAACCTTGGTGCTGGGGGTTACCGTGGGCATGGCGTCTGCGGGCTTTGGTGTGCCCTTTTGGGAAGGGTGTTTGATTGTGTTTTTTGAGTAGTTTTTGAGTGGCTTGATGGTGGTTTTTCGGCGGCTCGAAAGTGGCTTGAAAGTAGGGAGAAAGTAGTATAAGGTAAGCTGTATCTACCGTGTATCTACCGTGTATCTACCGTGTTTGTCTCGTCATGTGCCGCAGACAACCTCGGGGCGGGTTGGGGCAAATTAGCCTACCCCCTGCCCCTCCCTAAAGGGAAGAGTGGAGGTGAAAAGCCTACCCCCTGCCCCTCCCTAAAGGGAAGGGTGGAGGTGGGTAGTTTTTTGTGGCGGGTTTGGCGGGTGAAAGAATTATGATTATCTTTGCAGCGATTAAGGTAAGGGGCGATGACGGGGCGGATGTGACGGGGAAGAGCGGGGAGATGGGTCTTGTGACCTTAGCAAGAATGTACCTTAAATACCGATAATTCACATTATTATGAGAGCTAATCTCAGTTCGCAAATCTCGCTGACTCATATATCGAAGAAGCTGTATCAGACGGAGGACGTGCTTGAACGGTCTCGTTTGACTCGCATGGAACTTTTGCGTACGCACATCTGTGCCAGTGCGCAGGAAGGTGCGAAGACCGTTGCAGGACAGATTGGGGCGGTTATTCGGGAGAAGCAGGAACGCCACGAGCGTGCTGTCTTGTCGCTTGAGGCGAGCAGGGGTATGGCTGGTATTTTCGCTGAACTCGTGCGACTGCATAAGGAAGAGGGGCTGAGTTTCCGCAATGTGGTCCTATTCAACCTCTTTGAGTACTATCCATTGATAGATAATCGGCAGGGTTGCTTTGGGCAATTGAAGGCGCAACTGCTTGATGAGGTGGATATTATGTCGGAGAACGTGTTCACGATCGATGGCACGCAGAAGGAGAGTGATATCTTGAAATCCTGCATGGATTATGAGCAGAAGTTGCAGGAGATGGGCGGGGTGGACTTTCAGTTGATCGGTATTGGTCGTGGGGGGAGCGTGGGGTTCAACGAGGCGGGTACGTTGTTTAATAGTCCGACTCGGCTTGTGATATTGGACAATGTGGCGAAGAACGATGCTGTGGACTTGTTCGGCTCGGTCGACCAAGTACCGATGGGTGCGGTGACGATGGGGCTGGGTACGATACTTCGCGCGAAGCGTGTGGTGATGGTGGCTTGGGGCGAGGATATGTCGGCGCAGGTCTATGCCGCTGTCGAGAGGCAACATGACCCATCGTGTCCGGCATCTGCCTTGCAGTTACACCCGAAGGAGGAGGTGGTACTCGACTTGTCGGCGGCAAGTCAACTGACTCGACTCAAGTGCCCTTGGTTATTGACTTCCTGCGAGTGGGACGACCAACTGGCTCGGCGAGCCATCGTGTGGCTGTGTCAGCAGACCGGTAAGCCGATTCTGAGACTGACGAACAAGGACTATGACGAGAACGGATTGGGCGAACTTGTCGCTTTGTATGGGTCGGCAGACGACTGCAATGGCAAGATATTCAACGACCTTCAGCATACTATAACCGGTTGGCCTGTCGGGAAACCTAAGGCGGACGACGGTGACAGACCCGAGCGTGCTACGCCGTTTCCTAAGAGAGTACTCATCTTCTCTCCGCACCCAGACGACGATGTTATCTCGATGGGGGGTACCTTTGCTCGGCTGGTCAAGCAGGGATATGATGTGCATGTCGCCTACGAGACGAGTGGGTGCATTGCCGTGCGCGATGATGTGGTCGTTCGTTTCTTGGATTTCGTGAAGGGTTTCGGGCAGATGCATGACCCAGAGAACAAGGTGATTGAGGAGAAGTGTGACGAGTATACCCATTATCTTCTTAATGAGAAAACGGGCGATCGGGACACAAGGGAGTTACTTGATCTCAAGGCACTTATACGGCGATGCGAGGCTACTGCGGCGTGTCGATATATTGGACTGCCTCTCTCGCATATCCATTTCTTGAACCTGCCGTTCTATGAGACGGGTACGATAAAGAAAAAGGACTTGTCGCAGCGTGATGTCGACCTTGTGAAGCAGGTGCTGATCGAGGTGAAGCCTGACGAGATGTTCGTGGCAGGCGACTTGGCAGACCCGCACGGAACGCATAAGGTGTGCTTGGATGCGGTGTTGGCGGCTATCGATGAACTGAAGGACACCGAGGAATGGCTGCATAAATGTCGCATCTGGATGTATAGAGGCGTTTGGATGGAGTGGGATATCGACCTTATCGAGCTGGCGGTGCCAATGTCGCCAGAGGAACTGCGGTTCAAGCGTAATGCGATATTGAAACATCAGAGTCAGATGGAATCGGCAATGTTTATGGGTGATGATGAGCGACCGTTTTGGCAGCGGGCAGAGGATAGAAACCGTGCGACGGCGGAACTGTATGCTCGGTTGGGACTGGCTAACTATGAGGCAGTCGAGGCATTCGTGCAGTATCATGTCTTGTGATGGCGGTAGAGTGTTTTCCTTGCCACTGCGTGGCAGAGAAATAAAAAGAACTCCTACTCGCTTCGCTCGAGAGAAATAAAAGAAATAAAGGAAATAGAAGCATAGTCGTTTGACGATTGGACAATTGACGATGTACAATTATGCTGGATGTTGGGTGAGATTATGCCTATTAGTTGAACTTGAAATAATTATAAGAACAATGAAGAATATCAATTGCTTTATACCGTTCCAGAGTGAGGAACAGGTGATACAGACGGTGGCTAACTTGCAAAAGCAAGCGTTGGTCAATGAGATACATTTCCTGCAAGGCGATATCCGCACGACAGCGAATATGCGTTTCATTGCTGAACACGCTACAACTCCTTATACGCTTATCTATACGAAGTACACGACCCTGTCGTTTGTGCTGTTTGCCTTAGAGCGCATGGAGGCGTTGCTGGAGGATAGTGGTGCTGCAATGGTGTATGCCGACCACTTTAATCAGGTGGGCGATGAGCGCACAAATGCGCCTGTGATAGACTATCAGATGGGTGCGTTGCGTGACGACTTCGACTTCGGATCGGTGTTGTTCTATCGCACGAGTGCGCTCAAAGAGGCAGTGGCACGGATGGACGGGGAGTATCAGTTTGCTGGACTGTATGACCTGCGGCTAAAGGTGAGTCAGCATGGGGTACTGGAGCATATCAATGAGTACCTGTACTATGATGTGGAGTTGGATACCCGCAAGTCGGGCGAGAAGTTGTTCGACTATGTCGACCCCAAGAACAGAGGCGTGCAGATCGAGATGGAGCAGGCTTGTACGCAGCACTTGAAGGATATAGGTGGTTATCTCGCACCGCATTTTAAGGACATCGACCTGCAAGGTGGTGGGTTTGAGTATGAGGCATCGGTGGTTATTCCTTGTAAGAACCGAGTTCGGACGATAGGTACAGCCATACGCAGTGCGCTGAATCAGAAGGTGAATAAGCCTTATAAGTACAATGTGATTGTGGTGGACGACAACTCGGAGGACGGCACGGTGGAGGTGATAAAAGAGATTGTGGCTGAAGGACATGATAACCTTGTGTATATTGCGCAGGACAAGAGTTGGCATGCGATAGGCGGCAACTGGAACATGGCGTTGCACCATCCTAAGTGTGGGCGATTTGCTATTCAGTTGGATTCCGACGATACCTATTCCGATGAACACACGGTGCAGAAGTTTATCGATGCTTTCCATGAGCAGAACTGCGCCATGGTGGTGGGCACATACCGTATGACAGATTTCGATGGTAACATCCTGCCTCCTGGTGTGATAGATCATAGAGAGTGGACGCCAGATAACGGTCGTAATAATGCCCTTCGTATCAATGGTTTGGGTGCACCTCGTGGGTTCTATACACCATTGCTGCGGACGATCAATTTCCCGACAACTAAATACGGAGAGGATTATGCCGTGGGCTTGCGCGTGAGTCGTGAGTACCAGATTGGGCGTATCTATGATGTGGTGTATAACTGC
Organism: uncultured Bacteroides sp.; assembly: GCA_964398075.1. GTDB lineage: Bacteria > Bacteroidota > Bacteroidia > Bacteroidales > Paludibacteraceae > Colicola. The sequence continues at coordinate 8,505 of CAYNMA010000004.1, forward strand.
CGCCGTTGGGATGATAACTCGGACGCCAACTGCGATACGGAGGCGATGAACCGCAATAACCTGTACAAGGATAGAATCCGTACATGGGAGTTGAAGGCGCGTATTGCGATGAATGCGGCACACTGATGATGCGTTTCTCGTCACAGTCTCCTTTGGAGAAGACCCTACAACAGATGTTCGTTCGTGAGATGGAGTCTTGCGGACGGGCATCTGTTCATTATAAAGCCTTAGCGGCGGTGCAGAGTAAGCCTTGTTGGTGCGATGGACTGGATGCTGAGGTGCGCTTCAATCCGGCTCGTGTGCGGTCGGTAATGGCAGAGGTCGATGCAGAGAGTCTGCGGCATAGAGCCTGTTTCTTGTGTCCATCGGGACTGGAGAAGAATCAGCAGACGACAGACTGGCAGTCACCTTTGCAGGTAGGCGAGGCGGGACATTATTGCCTTCGGGTGAACCCTTATCCAATCTTTGAGGAACATTACACTTTCTCGGCAGCACGGCATGAGCGGCAGGAAATATTGCCGCACATAGATGATCTGTTCCTGCTTTGCAGTGCGTTGCCACATTATACACTGTTTTACAATGGACCTTCTTGTGGGGCTTCTGCGCCTGACCATTTTCATTTTCAAGCGATACCTTTTGGCGTGTTGCCGTTGCAGCGGATGTGTGAGCGTGGAGAAGGACTGCACTTGCTGCATGCGACTATCGACTGGCGGATGTATAGGGTGGAGCGATATGTGGGGTCGGCGTATTGGATTGTTGGGAAAACGTGGGAGACGGTGAGGGAACAGTTTGAGCAGTTGTATGAGAAAGCACCGCAGAGAGCCGACGAGTGGGAACCAAGGATGAATATCATTGCGTGGTATAGGTCTGAGGCTGAGGAGTATGCAGTATTGGTTATCTTGCGAAGCGAGTCGAGACCGCTGTGTTTCTTTGCAGCAGATGAGGAACAGATTCTTATCTCGCCGGCGTGTGTCGAGATGACGGGCGTGGCGATTGTGGCGGACGAGAGGAGTTTCCAGAGACTGACGCCAGAACGGTTGGAGCGGATTATCAAGGAGGTGTCGTTGCCTCGTGAACAAATAGATGGGTTATTATGATACAACAACAAAGACAGCCTACCTTGCAGGTAGGGATATTATCGGGAACGAGTATTCGCTTTTGCCTTGAGAAGGGTTATGCGCTTGATGGTGCGTGCTATCAAGGCGAGCAATGTGTCACGATTGAGGCCGGTAAGATACGCTTTCATGACAGATTGTATGACGAATTGCAATTTATTGGACACGATGGGCACTCCACCTTTTGTCTGCATGATGTGGTGATCGGTATTCATTTCCATTGGGAGCGCAAGGAGGACCAGCGGTTTGTGGGGGACTTGCGTATCATTGTGGAGGATGAACGGTTGACGGCGGTTAATGTGATCGGTGTGGAGGATTATCTGCAGAGCGTGATATCGAGTGAGATGAGTGCGCAGAGTCATCTGGAACTGCTGAAAGCCCATGCTGTCATCTCGAGGAGTTGGGTACTTCGTCCTATCTTAAATCCCGATACTGAGGCCACAGCGTGTGGCGAGGATACAGCGATGAGGCATATCCGTTGGTATGAGCGTGATGCGCATAAGCATTTCGATGTGTGTGCCGACGACCATTGTCAGCGTTATCAGGGTATCACACGGCAGACGAGTGACCGAGTGGCAGAGGCTGTTCGTGCTACATGGGGAGAGGTGTTGATGTATGAGGGTAAGATATGTGATGCTCGGTTCTATAAATCCTGTGGTGGTGCAACGGAGTGTTTTGAGCATTGTTGGGCAGAGGTGAAGCATCCTTATCTGCGTCCGATACGCGATGCTCGGTCGAGTGTCTTTCCCGATCTGACGCAGGAAGAGGCGGCAGAGCGATGGATAATGTCGTCGCCAAAGGCGTTTTGTAACACAACGGATAAGCGTATCTTGTCGCAGGTGCTTAATGGTTACGACCAAGAGACGTGCGACTTCTATCGGTGGCAGGTGCATTATGGAGTGGCAGAGTTGTCGGATTTGGTGCGCGAAAGGAGTGGTATTGACTTTGGCGAGATACGCGATTTGCGACCTATGAAGCGTGGCGAGTCGGGACGCATCTATGAATTGGAGATTTGCGGCAGTAAGCGTACGATGGTGGTCGGCAAAGAGTTGGAGATACGCAAGTGGTTGTCGCCTTCGCATTTGTATAGTTCGGCTTTTGTGGTGAAGAAAGAGAATGGCGGCTTCACTTTGTATGGCGCTGGTTGGGGACATGGCGTAGGACTGTGCCAAATAGGGGCAGCGGTGATGGCAACACAGGGGTATGGGTATCGCGAGATACTGGCGCACTATTTCCCATCGGCAGAAGTGAGGAGGATTGGACAAGTGGGCAATTGACGATTGCGTGTGCTGTTTCCTTGCTGCAGTGTGGCAAAAACGCCTATTCGCTGCGTTCAAGAGAAATAATCGAAACAAAAAGCTGTGTTATTATAGATTGACAATCAGGTGTTTATCTGCTAATTTCTATAGCTATAGATGACTTTACTAACATTTTATCTATAGCTGTGGTTGCAAAACGGACGTTCTTGTATTATCTTTGTGCCAGATTTGAGTTTGGAAAGAGGTTTGACAGTATCGTAATCACCTGCCAATAGGACCTGTGAGATTTTGGACAATTGTTCCACAAACTTGTCCAAGTACGCCGAAAAAAAATTATCGGCGGCAAGACTTGTATATTTGGCAAGAGTTTTGTACCTTTGCCACGTGTGAAAGAAGTGTCACATAACTACTTAGAAATAAATATAATATCAATATGAGCACACTACAAGAACTGACCGACAAGATCTACGCAGAAGGCGTGGAGAAAGGTAATGCACAAGCGCAGCAGATCATCGACAATGCCAATGCAAAGGCTGCTGAGATCGTTGCTGCTGCCGAGAAAGAAGCGCAGGCAAAGATTGCCAATGCTGAAAAGAAAGCACAGGAGCTGGACAAAAACACTCGTGCTGAACTCAAGCTTTTCGCCGAGCAGAGCGTCAATGCTCTCAAGACAGAGGTTACAAACCTGCTGACGGATAAGGTAGCAAGCGACAGTGTGAAGGCTGCTACGGCTGACCCAAAGTTCATGCAGTCTATCATTGCTAAGTTGGCACAAGAGATGGCTAAGGAAGGCAATGTGACCATCGACGCTAAGGATGCCGAGGCCCTGAAGGCTTATTTCGCTGCTAACGCTAAAGACCTACTGAACAAAGGTGTCAAGATTGAGGAAGTGAAAGGTATTAAGACCGACTTCGCTATCGTGCCCGAGAAAGGTGGTTACAAACTGAACTTCGGCGACAAAGAGTTTGTGGAGTACTTCAAAGAGTTCCTTCGTCCGCAACTGATTGAACTACTGTTCTAACCCTATAGAATCCATTGCTATGGGATACGAATGTTTATTAGCCAGTCTGCCCGAACTCAAAGCAGGTGCTAAAGCACCTATCAAGACAGAGGTGCTGTTGCAGATGCTTGACGAGACGCTGTCCGATAAGGACAAGCAACTGCTCGCCATGCTGCGCAAGACCAGTGACTCTGAGGAGATTACGGAACAGATAGCGCACTACGACGACACCGTCATCGGTCAACCCTCGTGGTGGGAGGACGCTAAACAGAACCTCTCGACGACCGACCTCCGTATGCAACTGCTGTACGAACAGGGACTGCACTGCAAGAATAAGTTTGTTCGCGCCTGGTTTACCTACAATCAAGATATGAATAATGTGCTGGTGGCCGTCATCTGTCGCAAGCATGGCTTTGATGTCCGTAAGATGATTGTTGGTAACAGCGAGGTAGCAAACATACTCCGTAAGAACCTGCCGCAGAAGGATTTCGGTATCGCTGCCGTCATGGATGATGTGCAAGATATCATGTCGCTTGTGGATATCGACAACCTGATGGAACGTGAGAAGCGTATGGACGCACTCCGTTTCCAATGGCTCGACAATGCGACACGCTTCATCGACTTCTCGATAGAGAACGTGCTGGCGTACTACCTGCAGACTGAGATGCTCAATCGCTGGGAAGTGCTCACGGTAGAGCAAGGCGAGAAAGTGTTCCGTGAACTGGTGGCAGACATGAAGAAAGGTATCAACCTCTCGGACATCAAGTAGCAAATAACAAAACAACGCAAATAACAAACCTATATATGACAACAGGAAAAGTAAAAGGTATCATCTCGAACCTCGTAACCATCGAGGTGGATGGACCTGTCGCACAAAATGAGATCTGCTATATTACGCTTGGCGATACCAAACTGATGGCAGAGGTCATCAAAGTCATAGGCGCTAATGTCTATGCACAAGTCTTTGAGAGTACCCGTGGACTGAAAGTGGGTAACCTCGTAGAGTTCACTGGACACATGTTGGAGGTGACTCTCGGTCCAGGACTGCTCAGCCGTAACTATGATGGTCTGCAGAACGACCTCGACAAACTGACCGGTGTGTTCCTCAAACGGGGTGAGTATAACTACCCATTGGACAAGGAAAAACTGTGGCAGTTCAAACCGCTCGCAAAGGTAGGTGACAGGGTAGAGGCTGCTGCTTGGCTCGGTGAGGTGGACGAGAACCACCAACCGCATAAGATTATGGTGCCGTTTGTTTTCGAAGGTACCTATACCGTTAAGAGCATCGTGCCTGCAGGCGAGTACAAGATTCTCGACACTATTGCTGTATTGACCGACGCCGAGGGTAACGACCATGAGGTGACAATGGTGCAGAAGTGGCCGGTGAAGAAAGCCGTACTTGCTTATAAGAGCAAACCGCGTCCATTCAAACTGCTGGAGACTGGTGTACGTACGATAGATACTGCTAACCCTATATGCGAAGGTGGTACAGGTTTTATCCCAGGTCCTTTCGGAACGGGTAAGACGGTGCTGCAACATGCTATCTCGAAGCAGGCCGAGGCTGACATCGTGATTATCGCTGCCTGCGGTGAGCGTGCCAACGAGGTCGTGGAGACCTTCACCGAGTTCCCTGAACTGGAAGACCCACACACCGGACGCAAACTGATGGAGCGTACTATCATCATTGCCAATACATCGAACATGCCTGTTGCATCGCGTGAGGCATCTGTCTATACTTCCATGACTATCGCAGAGTACTACCGCTCGATGGGACTGCGTGTCCTGCTGATGGCGGACTCTACGAGTCGTTGGGCGCAAGCATTGCGTGAGCAGAGTAACCGTCTGGAGGAACTGCCAGGACAAGACGCCTTCCCTATGGACTTGTCGGCTATCATCGGTGCTTTCTACGCACGCGCAGGATATGTATATCTGAATAATGGTAAGACGGGTTCTGTTACCTTCCTTGGTACGGTATCGCCTGCCGGTGGTAACCTAAAAGAGCCTGTCACGGAGGGTACGAAAAAAGTGGCGCGTTGCTTCTATGCTTTGGAGCAGAACCGTGCCGACCGTAAGCGTTATCCGGCTGTCAATCCTATTGAATCGTACTCGAAATATATCGAGTATCCTGAGTTCGAGGAGTATATCTCGAATCTGATTGACGATAAGTGGCTCGGCAAGGTCAACGATATGAAGACCTATCTGCAGCGTGGTAAAGAGATACAGGAACAGATCAACATCTTGGGTGATGATGGTGTGCCTGTTGATTACCACGAGGAGTTCTGGAAATCGGAGGTGATAGACTTCGTTATCCTGCAGCAAGATGCATTCGATAAGATCGATGCTGTCTGTCCATTGGAGCGCCAGCAGTATATGCTCAACTTGGTGATGGATATCTGCAAGCACGACTATGACTTCCAAAACTTCTTGGAGGTCAGTGAGTACTTCAAACGTGTTATCAACCTCTGCAAGCAGATGAACTATAGCGAGTTCCACTCACCCGAATTCGAAGACTACCAAAATAAACTCAACACTCTCCTCGCCGAGAAACAAATAAAAGGATAAGGAATAGAAGGAACGAATGCTTTTTGAGGAAGATAAATATTTCGATTATAAGTTTCCTGAACCTCAGTATTTAGGAGCCAAGTTTGTGCATCGTTGCTGGATACGACAGTTTATACCCAATGATGTTCGAACCGCCCTTGATGCTTTTAGTGGTTCACAATCCATCGCTTATATGTTTAAGCAATTGGGATTTAAAACTTATACCAATGACTTCCTCGCATTTAACCATCAGATAGGTCTATCGCTGGTAGAGAATAAGTGTTATACATTAGATGATGGCGACTTAAACATCTTATTTGCGCCAAATGCCAATCCCGAAGAGTATAATCTTTGTGAGACATTGTTTACCAATGTGTTCTTTGAACAGGCAGAGGCAGTATTTATAGATACATTCCGGTCTAATGTATCTCATCTTGACAATATCTATAAACAAGCATTAGCTTTGACGGTAATGAATCGTAGTCTAACACGAAAAGTGACCATGGGGCATTTTGCTCATACGAAAGCTTTAGACTATGCTGCTGACCCGGAACGAGTGAAAAGAAACAGAAGTCTTGTGCGACCCATAAAGGATATATTTATGGAGTTACTGAAAGAATATAATGCTGCTGTTTTTGATAATCACCAAGATAATAAAAGTTTTAATACCAATATTATAGACTTATTGCCCACATTAAATGATGTAGATTTAGTTTACTTTGATCCTCCATATTGTGATAGCCATTCCGATTACCAAGGCTTTTACCATCTATTAGAGACCTATACTATGTATTGGAAGGGTAAAACCTTTGTGAATGGAGTAAAACGCTATGAACCACGTCGGTATAGTGGCTTTGAAAAGAAAACAGAGATAATACAATCTTTCGAGTCTCTGTTCCAAAATGCGGAACATATACCCTATTGGTTGCTAAGTTACAATGACCGTAGTTATCCTGATATAGATGCATTGGTCAGTATGATTTCAAAATATCGAGATGTGTCTATTCATAAAAAAGAATATCGCAATGGACGAGGCGGTAAAGGAAGTGTAGCTGGTAGTAGTGAGATTTTATTAGTGTGTAACCCTAAATGATATTCTGATGAAAGAGTTTGACAAGTGGCAACGCCTACACCAAAATAAACAATTGATTGAATTCATTGATAATCATAATGGTATATTGTGGTTGAAAGTGAAGTCTATTATGCGTTCCGATTTATTGAAAGCTTTCTGCAAGAAGTATAAGATTCCATTGGAATCTACTTTGGCAAAGGATAAATTTAGGGAATTGTATGAAGTTGTCTTGTCGGATGTATATTTTGAGCAACAGTTAGATGCTTTTATTTTAGAAGAAAACGAGAAGTCTCTTAAAAAGTTGAAAGCAGACAAATTAGTTTCTCAATTATACAAGGTACAGCATTTCGAGTGGGGCGGTGATAATGCCAATGCATTAGATAAATACCTAGTAAAGCATTATGTCAAGGATTTGAATTCTTATGATAAACTGGTCTCAAAATGTAAGAACGAGATACCGATAATCGTGCAGAACTATTTGGTGAATAGTTGGTACAATCATTGGTCTTCTATTCTAATAGAGCATATTTTTAAGTCGCAACGGGGCGTGTTGCCTGCAATAGGACAAATCCAAAATGTGGATTTCTTTATTCAAGATGTCCCGTTAGACTTGAAAGTAACTTATCTACCGGCTGAGTATCAGAAAGAACGTCGTAAGTTCCTTGGTCTGCCTACGGAAGTTACTTTCTTGAAAAAAGCGGCTCGTTCCTTGGAAATATCATTTGATAAAACCGCAAATGAGAAACAAATTGAGTACGAAATTCTAGAGAAACTGCGTAATAGTGATAGAGAAGAATGTAAAGCTATATTGGAAGAGTTTAAACTGCAACGTGCTAAACTAATCCTTGAAGCTGCTTTAAAACCAGAATTGTTGATGGTATGGCTATATGAACACCAAGGCGAAATGCGCTTTAGTGCAGAGAATAGATTGTTCATGGTTTTGATTGATCCGCATAACTTGGAAGATTCGTGGAAACTGAAACGTGATTTTGAAAGACTAAGTCCAGAGATAACTCAATATGTTGAGAATTTTGATGCCAAAAACTTGAAGACAATCGATTTTGAATATAAAGGGAATAAGTATTCGGCTAAAGCCGATATCTTGTTCGTAGTAAAGAAATAATTAGAATAGCAAAAATATGGCAAAAGCATTTCAAAAGATTTACACCGAGATTACGGCTATCACCAAAGCGACTTGTTCGTTGAAAGCTGAAGGAGTAGGTAACGATGAACTCGCTACTGTGAACGGTAAACTGGCTCAGGTCGTTAAGATCATGGGCGACGACGTAACTCTCCAGGTGTTCGAGGGTACAGAAGGTATCCCGACCAATGCCGAAGTGGTCTTCCTCGGCAAAGCTCCGTCCCTGCGTGTTAGCGACCAATTGGCAGGACGTTTCTTCAACGCCTATGGCGAACCTATCGATGGCGGACCTGCTGTCGAAGGCGAAGAGGTAGAGATTGGTGGTCCAAGTGTGAACCCTGTACGTCGTAAGCAGCCGTCGGAACTGATTGCTACGGGTATCGCAGGTATCGACTTGAACAACACCCTCGTGTCCGGACAGAAGATACCTTTCTTCGCCGACCCTGACCAGCCTTACAACCAAGTGATGGCTAACGTAGCACTGCGTGCCGAGGCAGACAAGATCATCTTGGGCGGTATGGGACTGACCAACGACGACTACCTTTACTTCAAGAACGTGTTCTCCAACGCTGGCGTACTCGACCGTATCGTGTCCTTCGTCAATACCACCGAGAACCCGCCAGTAGAGCGTCTGCTTATCCCAGATATGGCACTGACTGCAGCCGAGTATTTCGCTGTGCAGAAGCACGAGAAAGTGTTGGTACTGCTCACCGATATGACGCTCTACGCCGATGCTTTGGCTATCGTCAGCAACCGTATGGACCAGATTCCTTCAAAGGACTCAATGCCGGGTTCGCTCTATTCCGACCTCGCCAAGATTTACGAGAAAGCCGTACAGTTCCCAGAAGAGGCAGGCGGTGGTTCTATCACCATCATCGCAGTGACCACTCTGTCGGGAGGTGACATCACCCACGCTATCCCTGATAACACCGGATACATCACCGAGGGTCAGTTGTACCTCCGCCGTGACTCCGACATAGGAAAAGTCATTATCGACCCATTCCGCTCGCTGTCACGTCTAAAACAGTTGGTTGCCGGCAAGAAGACTCGTGAGGACCACCCACAAGTGATGAACGCTGCCGTGCGTCTGTACGCCGATGCGGCTAATGCCAAGACCAAACAGGAGAATGGCTTCGACCTAACGGACTACGATGAGCGCTGCTTGGCTTTCGCTAAAGACTACTCGCGCGAGATATTGGCTATCGACGTGAATATCAACACCACCCAGATGCTCGATATTGCATGGTCACTCTTCGCTAAGTACTTCAAACCCGAAGAGGTCAACATCAAGCAGGCACTCGTGGATAAATACTGGGTAAACAAGTAGTTCGCTAAAGCGTATATTTGCAATTGCGTATGATTGCTAAAGCGTATATTCGCTGTCGCGTATGGTTGCTAAAGTGTGTATAATTCAGAGTTATGATTGTATATAATTACGAAGATATGATTATTTGGCAGATGTCTCGAACCCTAGTGAAAGAAATCTATATTCTTTCGAGAGACATACGAGATTTCGGTTTCAATAGTCAGATACAAAGGGCAGCCATTTCAATTATGAATAATATCGCTGAAGGCTTTGAACGCAATAAATATACGCAAGATAACAAAACATTCACGTATTTCTTGAATATTTCGTTTGGCTCTTGTGGTGAGGTTCGTAGTTTGCTCTATGTGGCAGAGGATTTGCAATATATTGGCGCATCAAAAGCTAAGCAGTTACGTGATAGTTGTCAAAGTATCTCTCGTAAGATAGAGGCTTTAATGAAAAAACTCGAAACAGTCAACATAAAACCCAAAATGTAAATCCATACGTGCAACAACTATACGTGTAACAAAAATACGTGCAACAAAAATACGTGTAACAATCATACTTAAAATGGCAATCCAATTTCAATACAACAAGACTTCTCTTCAAGGACTCGAAAAGGATTTGAAGATGCGGCAGAGAACGCTCCCTACTTTGCAAAGCAAGGAGTCTGCCCTCCGCATGGAAGTCAAGAAGGCAAAGGACGAGATAGCCGCATTGGACGAAGAGGTCGACCGCCGTATCAAAGACTACGACCAGATGCTCGCACTCTGGGGTGAGTTCGATACCAGCCTCATCCATGTGGACGATGTGCGCATGTCTATCAAGAAGATAGCCGGCGTACGCGTACCCGTGCTGGACGAGGTGGTCTATTCCACCAAAGAGTTCAGTCTATTCTCTAGTCCTAAGTGGTTCGCCGATGGCTTTGAGCAACTCAAGGCTATCGCCGACGTAGGCATACGGCAAGAGTTCGTGCGCCGCAAGGTAGAACTGCTCGACTATGCCCGTAAGAAGACAACCCAGAAAGTGAACCTCTTCGAGAAAGTGCAGATACCTGGTTATCAAGATGCTATACGCAAGATAAAACGCTTCATGGAAGACGAAGAGAACCTCTCTAAGTCCAGCCAGAAGATTGTCAAGTCCAAACGCGAGGCAGAAGCACGTGCCGAAGAAGAGAACGCAAGAAAGGAGGCTGCCGTATGATTACCAAAATGAAGAAATACACCTTCTTGGTGTTCCATCGTGATTACGAGACCTTCCTCGAACAACTGCGCACCCTCGGCGTGGTACATGTCACCGAGAAAGCCTCTGGTCAAGCCGACGACAAGCAACTGCATGAACTATTGCAGAAGGCTGACTCGCTGCGCAAGACTATTGCCAACGGTGCGCCCGACCAACTGCTGCAAGAACGTACTAACCTCGAGCAACGCATTGCCGCTACTCAGAAAGAGGCAGCGCGCATGCAAGTGTGGGGTGACTTCTCCCAGCAACGCATGCAGCAACTGCGTGATGCCGGCTACCAACTGCGTTTCTATACCTGCTCCAAGAAACAATACCAAGCAGAGTGGGGTATCGAGATAACTACTGTTGGCTCACTCACTTACTTCGTGCAAGTGCTGAAAGAAGGTGAGACCATCGAACTGCCGGACGCATGCCAAGAGCAGACACTCAACGAGAAGTCCGCAGCCGACCTGCAGAAGGATGTCGAGGCACTCAACGGACTGCTTGTGGCGCAGAATGCTCGCATCGACCTTTGGGCAAAGCAGAACATCCCTATGCTGCAGCAGCAACTCAACGAGACCCTGCAACAGATCGACTGGCAGCGTGTGCACCTCAACACCGACACCCTCGCCGAGGGCAGCCTCAAACTACTCGAAGGCTTCTGTCCTGTCGACAAGGTCGAAGCCCTCAACACCCTGTTGGAGCAACAACATATCTACTATCAGGCAGAAGACCCAACAGAGGAGGACAACACGCCTATCAAGTTGCACAACAACCGCTTCACTAAGATGTTCGAGTGCCTCACAGGGATGTATGGTTGGCCTACCTACGGAGAGTTCGACCCAACGCCGATACTCGCACCATTCTTCCTGCTGTTCTTCGCACTCTGTATGGGTGACGCAGGCTATGGTATCCTGCTGATTATCATTGGTCAACTCATTGCGCACGACAAACTCAAGATACAAATGTTCGAAGGACTCGGACCTATCATCACCGCACTCGGCGTAGGCACTATGGTCGTAGGCTTCTTCCTCGGCACGTTCTTTGGCATGAGTCTGCCCGACGCATCATGGGTACCGCAATGTCTGAAAGATGTCATGATAACGGGACAAGTCGAGGTTCTCGGCACGAAGTACGAGATACAGATGCTCCTTGCCCTCGCCATCGGTGTGTTCCATATATGCCTTGCCATGACGGTCAAAGCGCTCTGCTTCACCAAACGCTATGGCTTCAAGCAGACTGCCTCCACATGGGGTTGGCTCTTGCTGATAGTTGGCGGCATCGTCATCGCAGTCTTGATGCTGACACACCTCTTCTCCGCTGAAGTGGCAGAGTGGGCATTCATCATCGTCGGCGCTATATCCGCTTTGGGCATATTCATATTCAATACCCCAGGTCGTAACCCTCTGATAAACATCGGCGCAGGACTCTGGGACACATACGGCATGGTAACAGGCGTGCTCAGCGATGTGCTCTCCTACATCCGACTCTATGCCCTCGGACTTGCAGGCGGAATGCTCGGCGCAGCGTTCAACGACTTAGCCATGTCACTCACCGGCTCAATAGGCGGTTGGATAGGCTGCGTACTCATCCTCATCTTGGGACATATACTCAACCTCGCCCTCTCGTCGCTCGGTGCGTTCGTACACCCATTGCGTCTAAGCTTTGTGGAGTACTTCAAGAATTGTGGCTATGAAGGCAAAGGTACACTCTATCAGCCGTTTACTAACAAGAAATAATAACTAATTAAATACTAAAACAAACTATTATGAATGAAATTCTAGGTTATCTCGGTTGGGGTCTTATGTTGGCTCTCGCCGGTGTTGGTTCTGCTTACGGAACGACTATCGCAGGTAACGCTGCTGAAGGTGCGCTCAAGAAGAACAAAGACAAATCCAGCAGTTACATGATTCTGTCCGCCATCCCTGCTACGCAAGGTCTATATGGCTTCGTGGCTTGGTTTATGTGGCTGAACAAAGGTATCGACCTCATCGCTGCTAACGGTCCAATGTGCTTTGCTATTGGTCTGTCTGTCGGCTTGGTATGCTTGCTCTCTGGTATCCGCCAAGGACAAGTCTGTGCGAATGGTATCGCAGGTATCGCTGCTGGCTATGATGTACAAGCCAACACCATGATCTATGCGGCTCTCCCTGAGTTCTATGCCATCCTTGCACTCGTTGCTGCCCTCATGGCACCTATAGCATAAGGTAGTTTTCGTAATATCCGTAGTTTGCGTTATTACTGTAGGCATCCTGCCTCTGTAAAATAGTAAACAACGAAGACAACGACAACAACATACAAAGACTGCTTGACAATCTATTAGTTAAGCAGTCTTTGTTTCTCTGCCCTATAAATATTGGGTCCATGGAAGCCTCCACCCGTGGATAAGATGCAGTGAATATGCAGACGACACGCCCTCGTGTCGCCCGAGCCGCAAGGCTCGAATGGCAATATGCAGTAAATCGTAAATTGTCAATTATCCAATTGTCAACTATCCGACATAATCCCGCCGAGCAAATCCTTCAACTCTTCAGTGGTGACCTGCGACTTTACAGTAGAAACGGTCGTTGCAGAAGTCTCGGAGGAAGTAACTGCTACCGTCGTTATCACCTGACTCTCAGTTACTTGCTCCTGTCTCGCTTGCGCATTGATTTGCTTAGCCAACTGGGCAATGACGAACCCTCGAAGGGTCGAATACCGCTTATCCGATGAACTCGGATGCCGACGAAAATAGTCCCTATGCTTGTTGTATCGTTTCTGCCACTCAGCGCGCTGCGTTGGGTCTGCGAGAACGGTCTTAGATTGATTGACAGCCTCTGCGAAGGCATTGATAGTACGCTGTCTTTCAGGGGCTACCGGACCTGTATACGGGTGCTCAATGACGTACGCCTGCGTGCGTCCATTACGAGTACGAAGTACAATTTTACTGTTGCAAGATAAGCGACCAGAAATGCTCGCTATAGGTGGAATAAAAGTTACTTTTGCCATAAATGTAGTGCTTAATGGTTAATTACGCTGCAAAGATAGAGACTATTTCCCAATTCCACAAGCAACATCCTACATTTTTTCGCACAACTACCATCGAACCAATCTAAAAATATCCAAAAAACGACCCAAACCCTGCCCCGACCCCGCCTCGACCCTGTCCCGAGTCAGTCAGCGGCATCTGACGAACAAAATACTGTCAAAACACGGTTGATACACGGTACATACACTGTCCATTGTAAAGGGTATATGCTACCTATAGAGTACCTATACACAGCCTCTAACCCGCTTTGTCAGTAGAAGTAATAGACCACCAGAAAACACCATCCCAGTGTAACAAGCAGCGTTACATACAAATACTACAGGCGTCAATTTACAACTTATATCGCACACGTCCAGATAAAAAACGCCACGCCCCTATGCATATCAAAAAAATGTTGTATCTTTGCAAACCAATTAGATTAACGTAATGAGCAGATAGAAACAGACAAGCGGTAGCCCCGCAAAGACATATATAGCAAAGCGTTGTAAGCCTAACTTGATTCTTTGAAAACTGGACACTTTCAAGAATTTATGTATTCAAGCACGGGTTTATGCACGCTCACGTAACGGCGTGAGTTTTCTGTGCGTAAATTTGAATACATAAGGTAGTCCAGAACCTCAAAGAATCAAATGAAGCGAACGAAAGTTCACGCTTTTTTCGTGTCCATGATTGATAACCGTGACAAACAGCAACAATATGAAACATCTTTTGATAGTAGGTGCCCGTGGTTGGGGACGAGAGGTATATGCAGGCTTCTTAGGTTCTGCACCCTATAAGCGTGGTGAGATAGACGTGCGGGGCTTCTTAGACAGTAAAGCCGATGCCTTGGACGGCTTGAAGGGTGACTATCCGCCTATCATCTGTGCGCCCGAAGACTATGAACCTCAGCCGGATGACCTATTCTTCATTGCAATGGGTGAGCCTAAATGGCGGAAGTACTACGCAGAGATGATGGCTGCTAAAGGAGGAAAATTCCACACTATCATCTGCGATGGTGCTTATATCAACCCGACAGCGACTATTGGAGAAGGATGTTTCATCTGCGGATGGAGCAGTATCTCTGATAATGTGACCATCGGTAAGCACTGTATTGTGCATGTCTACTGCGACTTAGGACACGACACGCGTGTTGGCGACTATGTCAGTCTGGAGGCATATACGTTCTGCGGAGGTATATCCTCGATAGGTGATGAGTCGGTGATGCATGTGCGTTCGACGCTATTGCGGCATCAGTCGATAGGCAGACAAGTGGAAGTAGGAACGAACAGTGTCGTCATGCGCAATGTGCCAGATGGACAACATGTCTTCGGTAACCCTGCACGAAAGATAGAATGGTAACAACTATAAAATCATACATATATGGAATTAAATGAATTTGTGGCTCACTTTGCTGAGCAGTTTGAAGAGACAGACCCTGCAACTATCACAGCACAGACCAAGTATCACGACTTGGATGAGTGGTCGTCACTTATCGGTTTGAGCGTCATCGCTATGGCAGATGAGGAGTATGGCGTCACACTGAAAGGTAATGACGTGAAGAATGCGGTGACGGTAGAGGACTTGTTTAATGTCGTTAAAAGCCGAGCATAATGGCATTCTTACACTATCAGCATGCCCGTATCGCCGGAATGGCTGCGGGTGTGCCTAAGCGTGTCATCAATAACTTGACCGACGAAACGTCTATCTCTTCGGACTATACCCCAGAGGACTTTGTGAAGACGACAGGCGTGATAGAGCGTCATGTATCGGAGACTCTCTGTACATCTGACCTCTGTTATGCCGCTGCCGAACGACTGATAGCAGAACTCGGTTGGGACAAACAGGAGATCGGCGCACTCGTATTCGTGTCGCAGACTGCTGACTATATCCTTCCTGCTACGGCTTGTATCTTGCAGGAGAGGTTAGGGCTGAGCAAAGAGTGCTATGCTACAGACTGCTCGTTGGGCTGCTCAGGTTGGGTATATGGACTCAGTCAAGTGCTTGGATTGGTGCAGACTGGCGAGATACGCAAGGCATTATTACTTGTGGGGGATGCCAAAAGCCGTGCAAAACAAGCATTTGACCCTCTCTTTGGCGGCGCAGGAACAGCAACGGCTATTGAGTACACAGAGGACAGTGGCGACTTCTATTGTCATTTCGGTACAGATGGTAGTGGATATGATGCTATTATCATTCCCGATGGCGGTTCACGCAATCAGGTGTCTCCTGCGTCATTTGAGTATGAAGAGATAGAAGGACGTCAGTATCATCGTTTGATGGCTCGTATGAACGGCATGGATGTGTTCTCGTTTGGTATCACGACAGCACCGAAGTCGGTCAAGAAACTGGCAGAACACTATGGGTTTGACTACTTGGATGCGGACTACTATGTGTTCCATCAAGCCAATATGAAGATGAATAACATGATAGCCAAGAAACTCAAACTACCTGCAGAGAAAGTGCCCTCGTGCATGGCACACTATGGTAACACATCGTCAGCGTCTATTCCTCTTGCTGTTGTGACGCAACTGCGGGAACAATTGAAAGAGCACAAACGCTTTGTTTGCTGCGGGTTTGGTGTAGGACTGAGTTGGGGAACAGTTATGTTCGAGACCGAGAACATGGTAGTACCAGAGGTTGTTTTAGTTGACGAGATATGATGCATAATCCATTTTCATTAGAGGGAAAGACTGTTCTCATCACGGGAGCATCATCGGGAATAGGTCGTGCAACGGCTATTGAGTGCTCACGCCTTGGGGCTACTTGTATCATCTGTGGACGTAATGAGGTGCGCCTGCAAGAGACATTGGACGCATTGGAAGGTACGGGACACACCACTTTTATTGGAGAACTTACCGATAACGAAGTGCTGCAATCTCTTGTAGCACAAGTGCCGATGTTAGATGGCGTAGTGCTTTGTGCGGGTATCGGCATAACACGACCATTTGGGTTCTGCACGCCTGAGAAGTTTAATCAGGTATATCAAGTAAATCTATTCTCACCGATAGAACTACTCCGTCTGCTCTACCGCAAGAAGAAACTGAATAAAGGGTGCTCGGTAGTGGCAGTGACGTCTATTGCAGCTTTCAATGCAGTATTGGGTAATTCCGTCTATGGCTCTGCAAAGGCTGCACTTAGTAGGATGATGAAATATATAGCAAGAGAGTTTGCTCCTAATATCCGTGTGAATTGTGTTTGTCCAGGTATGGTAATGACCCCATTGACGAGTGCTGAGAACTCATCTGTATCTACGGAACAGATGGAACAAGATGCACAACAATATCCGATGAAACGCTACGGACAACCAGAGGAAGTGGCGTATGGGATAATCTATCTGTTATCGGATGCTGCGGCGTGGGTGACGGGAACAGACTTGCGTATTGACGGTGGTATCGGCGTATAACATGGACGCATACATCAAAGCCATATCGTATTACCTTCCACAGGAGGTGCTGACTAACGAACAGTTGGTGGATCAGTTCCCCGAGTGGACAGTAGAGAAAGTGGCAAAGAAGATAGGAATACATGCACGGCATATCACTGCACCAAACGAGACAGCGGGTGACATGGCGTATCAGGCGGCAGAGCGGCTATTCACAGAACATACTATTGATAGGCAAAAGATTGACTTCTTGTTACTTTGTACACAGAGTGCAGACTATGTGTTGCCCCCTACAGCGTGTGTTCTGCAACAGCGATTGGGTTTACCGACTACTGTAGGGGCATTGGATTTCGACCTCGGGTGCTCTGGATTTGTGTATGGACTAGCAGTGGCGAAAGGACTGATAGCAGCGCATGTCGCCCGCAATGTGTTACTACTCACAAGCGAGACCTACACGAAGTATCTACATCCACGTGACAAAGGAAACCGCACAATCTTTGGTGATGGTGCTGCCGCTACCCTTATCTCCACGGAAGGAAGTCTGCGTATTGGGGAGTTCGTGTTAGGAACAGATGGTAGTGGTGCGGAGTCGTTGATAGTACATACGGGTGCAGCACGTCAACGCACAACCGTAGGGGATGTCTCATTTGACGAGAGTGGCAATCCGTCTTCACCTGATTATCTCTATATGAACGGAGCAGATGTATTGGCGTTTACCTTAGAGCGCGTACCTGCAATGGTAGCGGAGGTGCTGAAGAAGAACCAACTCGAAGCAGAACAGGTAGACAGATATGTCTTCCATCAAGCCAACACGTATATGCTGGAGTTCCTACGGAAGAAACTGCATATCCCCCAAGAGAAGATGGTTCTTGACCTTGCCCATGTAGGGAATACCGTTTCGTCTACCATACCTATTGCGCTGTACGACAGTGGGCTGTGCAATAAAGAGACCCGAGATATACATCATATCCTGCTGGCAGGATTTGGTGTCGGCTTCAGTTGGGGAGGAGTACTGCTTGAAAGATAGATAGAGTTTGTCCATTCTGTACCGAATCGTTGTAATATCAGCGATTGTTATTGTGCTGTAAAGTACTGTGTTTGAATATTCATAAAGCGATTAGCAGACATAAATTACCCCCACTGCAAAAAAAAGTAACAAGTTTATTTGTCCATTCAAGAAAATAAACGTATCTTTGTCCTGGATGAAATGAAGGATAAAGAACAAAGCAATGACGCTGATTGTCTGTTACTTGCTTGCAAATAGAACGTTGTCCGAATAAGTATCATCCGAACGAACAAGCAGTATTAACCTATAATATTCTACACTTTATGGCAGAAGAGAAACATCCATCCGCCGATAAACTAAAGGCGTTGCAACTTGCTATGGCGAAGATTGAGAAAGACCATGGCAAAGGTACTATCATGAAACTTGGTGATGACAAAGTAGAGGATATACCAGTCATCTCTACCGGTTCCGTAGGACTTAACCTCGCGTTAGGCGTAGGTGGTTATCCACGTGGTCGTGTGATTGAGATATATGGTCCAGAGTCTTCCGGTAAGACCACTCTCGCTATCCATGCTATTGCAGAGGCGCAGAAACAAGGCGGCATTGCTGCTATCATCGATGCAGAGCATGCCTTCGACCGTTTCTATGCCGAGAAACTGGGCGTGGACATTGATAACCTGCTTATCTCGCAACCTGACTCGGGCGAACAAGCACTTGAGGTTGCTGATGAACTGATTCGTTCAAGTGCCATCGACCTTATTGTGATTGACTCGGTTGCTGCCCTCACTCCTAAGGCAGAGTTGGACGGTGACATGGGCGATAACAAAGTGGGACTACAAGCACGCTTGATGTCACAAGCATTGCGTAAACTGACGGCTACTATCAATAAGACCAACACATGCTGTATCTTCATTAACCAGTTGCGTGAGAAGATCGGTGTGATGTTCGGTAACCCTGAGACCACTACCGGTGGTAACGCCCTCAAGTTTTATGCCTCTGTCCGTCTGGATATTCGCCGTATCTCGCAGATTAAAGATGGCGACGAGGTGATTGGTAACCAGACTCGTGTTAAAGTCATCAAGAACAAAGTAGCGCCTCCATTCCGTAAGGCTGAGTTCGACATTATGTTCGGCGAAGGTATCTCGAAAGTAGGTGAGATAGTCGACTTGGGTGTGGAGTACGATATCGTCAAGAAGAGCGGTTCTTGGTTCAGTTATGGTGATACGAAACTGGCACAAGGTCGTGATGCTGTAAAAGCATTGCTCAAAGATAATCCTGAACTCGCAGCCGAGATAGAGGGTAAGATTATGGCGGCTGTAAAAGAGAAGAAGGAAAAGTCCGAGCAGGTTAAGGAATGAACACTGTTCAACTGACACTCTCTCCTGCTGAGGCTGCTCGGCAGGACACTATACTAAAGGCATTGGCAAGGCAATTGCGAGTGCCTTTAGTGTCTTTGCATGGTTTCCGCTTCATCAAACAGAGCATTGACGCTCGACAAAAGCAACTCAAGGTATTACTTACCGTACAGCCTTTCTTCTCCGAAGAAGAGAAACAGTTGCCCGCTTACGAGAAACCACATTATCAAGATGTACACAATGCCAAACGGCAAGTTATCATCGTGGGTGGTGGACCGGCAGGACTCTTTGCTGCCCTCACTCTCCTTGAGCATGGCGTTCGTCCTATCATCTTAGAGCGAGGCAAAGAGGTATCTCAGCGTAAGGTAGATATAGCCCAACTCAATCGTAATCTAGGACTCAATGCAGAGTCGAACTACTGTTTCGGTGAGGGTGGCGCGGGCACCTTCTCAGATGGTAAGTTGTTCTCCCGAAGCAAGAAACGAGGTAACATGCAGCGAGTGATGGAGATATTCCACACTTTCGGTGCGGATGATACGGTCTTATACGAAGCCCATCCCCATATTGGTAGTGATATGTTGCCTCGTATCATCAAGGCTATGCGTGCCATGATAGAGACTTGCGGTGGCGAGATACATTTCCAAACGAAAGTAACGGAGTTGCTATTGCAATCGTCTGCTGCCGCACGCCGTATCGAAGGAGTACGCACTGCCGATGGTGCGAAGTGGTATGGCGATGCCGTTATCTTGGCTATAGGTCACTCTGCCCATGATACCTATATGATGCTGCATGAGCAAGGAGTACGCTTAGAGCCGAAAGGCTTTGCCTTAGGAGTACGCGTAGAGCACCCACAGACGTTGATTGATAACCTAATGTATCATGGTCAACCAAGAGGCACTTATCTACCGGCTGCGGCTTATTCGTTGGTCACACAAGTGCAGGGTAGGGGTGTGTACTCGTTCTGTATGTGTCCTGGTGGACATATAGTGCCGGCAGGTAGTGGAACGGAGCACTGTGTGGTAAACGGTATGTCGTCCAGTCAGCGTAATTCGCCGTATGCTAATTCCGGTATGGTAGTAGAGATACGCCCAGAAGACTTAGACGAGATGCAGGATTACATATCACCCGATACACCTGATGCCTTGCGGGGCTTAGCACTACAGCAAGCCGTAGAGCATCTGGCATATATACAAGGTCAGGCGCCGTCTAAAGCACCGGCTCAGCGACTCAAAGACTTCGTAGACGGTAAAGACTCGAAGACTTTACCTAACTGTTCATATCTACCTGGTATTGTACCATCTCGCTTAGATGAATGGTTACCGCCTTTTGTTGCTATGCGACTGCAACAAGGCTTCCGTGACTTTGATAGACACTATCCTGGTTTCTTAACCAATGAGGCTATCATCTTAGGAGTAGAGTCCCGCTCGAGTAGTGCCCTGCGTATACCTCGTGACCCTGATACTCGTGAGCATGTCGATATACATGGCTTATATCCATGTGGCGAGGGTGCAGGCTATGCCGGTGGTATCACTTCCTCGGCATTAGATGGTATCAATGCGGCTCTTCAACTCGTCTAAAGTATACTACTCTAACACAACTATAACTCTAACATAACTCTAACACAACTATAACTACAACTAACTAAGTTATAGTTATAAAAAACAGTAGAGGCTGTCTAACTACTTAGACAGCCTCTGCTATTATTGATATTTACTTTATTATTATTCGATTACAGTACCAAGAGCGTTGTACTTAACACCATTCTTGAGGATAACGAGTTGTCCGTTCTCGAATGACTTAACAGCCTTAGCCTCAATTGCTGCATTCTCTACTGCGCTACCACTTGAGATAACAATCTTTTGTAGAGCGTAACCACCGGCAGTTGTACGGAGAGTAACAGTTGATGCTATTGCTTGAACTGTAATGTCTTCATAAACCATAGCATCTACTTTAGCTGCTTGAGTCTTATTGCCGCTTACCCAAACACAACCAGTAAGACCTGTACCCTTTGTTTCGCTATCTTCGAAAGAGTTAGCTTTGCTGCCCTTCGAAGCCAATGTCAATGTGATCTTAGAACCAACAGCAACGTTCTTGAAAGTGATATCGCGTTGGTCGCCATCTGCTTGAATGTACTTGTTAGGAGCAACTTTGAAACCAGTTTTTACTGCAGAGTTCTTATATGAAAACTCAATGTTAGGAAGTTGTGCAATAGTCAATACAAGTGTTTCACCTGCATTGTTCTTTACTTCAAAATAACCACTAGTTTCATTGTTGGTGATAGTACCATTTGTTGCTGTAAGGTCGCTTTCTGCAAATGCCATCGCGGTGATGTCATAAGTCTGAGCATTGATTGTTAATGCGGCTACAAGAGCAGTAGCCATAACGAGTAGTTTTTTCATAATAGATATAATTTTTAGTTAGTAATTAATTTATTGTATTTCTATTTTATTCTATTTGTTCTTTGTTCTTCTGCTTGTGGAAGAGAAGTACTATAACCTTCTTTCCACGTTGCAAAGGTAGGCATTTATTCCTATACTGCAATACATAAATTGACAAAATATGTCTACTTATTGGCAGGATTTATTCCACCATCGGGTCTTTGCCGTTATACAGTATATGGCTCGAGTGATTAATATCGAAGTCATATCCTGCTTTCGTACGGAAGGTACAGTTGGTAAAAGTCAGGTTCTCAGTATAATCCAACTTAACACCTACATCCGAAACTCCATAAATCATGATATTGTCGAATAGGATATCGTGTACGGGCATACCTTTCATACCGCAGATATTGACTACATTCTCTGCCACTGCGCCATTGATATTGCGGAAAGTGATATTGCTCCAGTCTGGGAAGAAGGCATCCTTCTTGTCTTTGTCGGTAGCACTCACTCCTGCTCCACGGTCTGCATAGCCAGACTCAATATGTATAACCTCCTCACGAATATTGCGCACTACATTGTCAATGCAATAGATGTCCTTACACCAGCCACCTCGCCCAGGAGCAGACTTGAAGCGGAAGCCTATATCGGTGCCATCAAATAGACAGTTGCGTACTACGATACGTTGCATGCCACCCGAGAACTCCGAACCGATAACGAATCCACCGTGTGCCCGATAGACTGTATCGTTCATAATAAGGATATCCGATTGCGGACCTGCATTCACACCTTTCTGTCCCACACCACCTTTCATACAGATACCATCATCACCGCAACTGATATTGCAGTTCACAATCAGTCCGGTCTGTATATTACCTGGGTCCATTGCATCACCGTTCTGTGCCCACCAAGGACAGCGAATCGTAATACCGTCAATGATAAGGTTCTGTACACGTGTTGGTACAAGATGGAACTTAGGTGAATTGAGTAAGGTAACCCCTTGAATGAGTACATTCTTCGAGTCGGTGATATTCACCAAGTGTGGACGCATCTTCTCTTGTGTGACAGCGTCTTTGGCAATATTAGGTATACCCAGTTCTTTGTTGAGGTTGAACGGATACCAGATAGAGTGCTTCTTATCGTCAGGGCGGAGTGTACCTCCCATAGCTAAAGCATCTTCCCATACTTGCGGATCGGTTTTCTTAATCTTTTTCTCCTTGATAGGACGCCAATAGAACCCTTGACCGTCTAATGTACCACTACCTGTAATGGCTACATTCTCCAATTTAGAACCATAAACGCAGGCGTTGCATTTCTTAGAACCATCACGAAGCGAGTCGGATGCTTGTACATAGAGTTCCTTGTCGGTCGAGAAGAGTAGGGTAGCCCCTTCTTCGAGATGTAGGTCGATGTTGCTGTATAGGCGTATAGGTCCAGTAAGCCAAGTACCAGCAGGAATGATGACATGTCCACCGCCTTGCTTCGACACTTTCTTGATGACCTTATTGATGATGTCACCCACATTGGTCTTGCCATCGGCTACGGCACCCACATTGGCTATGTTGACTTCTACATTACGGAATGCAACGGGTTGCACTTGCTGCATCTCAACAGGGAGGTTGTTGTAGTATTCGCTGTATGGCGACTGTGCACAAAGCATCGTTATCCCTGCGGCTATTGCGCACATACATGTCATAATCCTTTTCATATTCAGTAGTGTTTTTATTCTTATTAAAACAAATCTTGTACCAAACTGTTGAGGTATACCTCAAGGTTGGTATAGGGCGCTTGTAGGGTAGTCAGTTTACCATCGGCACTATCCTGAGGGTTGAGTCCGTTGGCTGTTTCCCACTCATCAGGCATACCGTCTCTATCGCTATCGATAGGAGCAGCCGAAGCAGTGTATACCGGATAGCCTCCTACATCAGTCTGTGAGTCAATCAGTCCGTTCTTTGAACCGTTAGCCCCTTTGTAGGTAGATGTACCATTGCGTACTTCGTTCACTATGCGAGTATCTATAGCATCCCGACGCAGAGAGCAGCCTCCTTTAGCGAGAACTGTCTCATAAGCCTCTTGTGCAGTCTGTTCATTGCTCAGTGCAGTCAGTCCATCTATCCAGCGAGAAGTAGCTTTCACGGCTGCTGTCTGTACGGTAGAGCCTTGCCAGTTGTCGGCTGTGACTGCATCTGAACCATACATATAGTTCCCAGACAGATAGAACTTGCCTGGTACGAGAGTACCTAACTCACTGCAATAACTGCAACTGACAGTTGGGTCGACAAGGCGTGTCTTCTTCGATGTGGCAGGTCCATACTTGTAATAGTTATTGACCATGTTTATCTTGCGTGCCTCATTGACACCCTCGCCTCCATACGAGGAATTGCCTCCCCAGTTATATACCACATTGTTCACATAGTCGAGCGGTCCGAAGGTCGTCTTATCTACATACGCATGGTCGAACCGTGGGTTACGCGAGTCGTGGTGTGCGAGTAGATTATGATGGAAAGAGGCATTGCTACCACCCCATATACCACCATATCCGTGACTGCCTTTGACATGTACCGAGTTACGCAACGATTCCGTAATGAAACAGTATTGCAATGTGAAGTCGGTGTTGCCATAGCATGACACGCATTCATCGGTTGACCAAGAGAAAGAGCAGTGGTCGATGATGATGTTCTTGTGCGAGCGCACGGTGAGAGCGTCGTCCTCTACCTTGTTGATATCGCCCATGCGGAAGTGCAAGAAGCGTATTATCACATTGCCTGTCTTGACAATAGTAGGGTATCCTGCAATACATATACCCTCTCCTGGTGCAGTCTGTCCGGCAATAGTGAGTGAACCGTTGATGATGTTCAGTTCGCTCTTGAGGTAGATGACACCCGTGGTATCGAATACGATAGTTCGAGTACCTGCCACATTGATTGCATGGCGAAGTGAACCTGGGTCATTGGCATCGTCGGTCAGATTGGTTACATGCAGTACTACTCCTCCACGCCCACCGGTGGTGTACTTGCCGCCACCGTCAGCATGAGGGAAAGCCAATACCTTTTGGGTAGTATCGGTAGGAGTATTCCCACTGCAACATATAAAGCAAAGTGGTAATAGTAACAGATATATCGCTTTGATGATACGCATGTGTGTCTCTTTTTATACGGATTACCTTAGTACTCGTGTGGGGCACTAAGGTAATCTTATAGGGCTATTCTATTTATTAATAGTCGTAATCGTTCCAGAGAGTACCGTTTGATGCATTGACATTGACATCAAAGATAGGCCAATATTGGTGTGCATCTATCGTGTTCTCGTCTTCATACAACTTATATGAACTTGGGTCGAGGAACTTGGTCTCAGTGCCATCGTCGGCAGCCTTAACATAGAAGGCTTTAGCAACCCAACCTTGCGTTTTGTCGAACTCTGCAGGGCGCGTATCACCGAGGTCGAGTCCTACAAACTTATCGAATACATAAGCATTGCCGCTCTGTGCGTAGGAGTTATCTTTCTTGTAAGTAAAGTAGATAGAGTCGCTACGTCCAGCGAAAGCACCTGTACCGGCTTGTAGGTCGGCAATATCCTTATAGGTCTGTACTAGATAATCCTTAAGCAATCCCCAACGCATGAGGTCATACTTACGAATGTTCTCACCGCAGAACTCAAAGGCACGCTCATCAACAATAGCCTGGAAGTCGAGTGTCTTGCTTGGCAGCCCAGCACGAGCACGTACCTTATCGAATTGATCTTGTGCGCTTAGTCCATAGAGGTTAGAAGGTGCATTGCCCTCCTTTGAACCGATGGCTGCTTCTGCAAACATAAGCAGAATATCGGAGTATCGAAGGATAGGCATATCGACGCAGTCCTCGTTGCTATCATAACTACGAGCCATCCATTCTACACGCAGTTTGCCAAGGTGCATACAAGATGCATCTGCCAGTTTGGTATAGAGTTTCTTCTCTGAAGTTGTCGACTCTGGGAAGCATGCACCATCGCTGCTGACGCCTGAACCATTGTCGTACTCCCATGCGAAAGGCAGAATAGTTACATCACGGCGGAGGTCAGCCTTGTCGTACTTAAAGTAGAAGGTAGGTACAATCTCGATCATGGCTTGTGCCTTGGTGTTCTGCTTCGTGTCGCCTTTGTTGATTGTGTTCTTTAGTATACCAGGGCACTTATCGGAGAACTTAGCACCCGTAAGTGCAAGTACTTGTCCACGTGCTCCATCGAGGAATGGTATTACCCAAAGGAACTCGGACTTCGAATAGTCGGTCTGGTCGGAGCAGAGGTCACGCCATACCTGCTCGAAACTGCTATTGAGTTTATAGTCTTCTTGGTTGATTACCTGAGCGCAAGCCCATACTGCCTCTTGGTAGAGTTCTTTACGCTGTTCGGCATCTTTTACATTATATTGCACGGAACAGTCGCTTGTTCCACCTTTGGTGAAGGTATTAGGACGCATAGCGAGTCCGGCATACATAAGGTCGAGTCGTGCAAGCAATCCATACGCTACGGCTTTACTTGGACGTCCGATATAATTAGCAGCCAATCCAGGGCAACTTGCTGACCAAGGCATCAGTCGTGCGGCTTCGCGTAGGTCGATACGCAGTTGGTCGTAGATCACATTACGGTCGGCCTTATCGATGTAGAGGTCGTTGAGGTCCTTGCCATCGAATGAGGTGAAGCAAGCAGGTACATCGCCCCACAGTTTGATCATCTCGAGGTAGCAGAAAGCGCGTAGTGTGAGTGTCTCACCGAGCAGGTAGCGGAAGGTAGCATCGGTGGTATCGGAATAGGCACGTATGCCATCGACTACTACATTGGCACGCTCTACTGCCGAGTTGAGGTAAGCCCATGGGTCTTTACCGTTGGAGGTAGAGATGTCGCCTGTACCTTTGCTGGTGTTGTAAACAGCCCAATCTTTATCTTCTGCCTTACTGCAGTGCTCTATATCGGTATTGATAGCCACATATCCACCGCATAGACGGTTACGGAAAGACTTATCTTCACCGAAGGTGTTGTAGATAGCGTTCACAGCCTGACTTGTGAGGTCGGTTGATTTGAACACTGACACATCCATTGCAGAAGGAGAGTCGGTAGTGAAGAAGTCCTTCTCGCAGGATACGAGCAGCAATACGGATGCTGCAAGAACTAGTTTATAGAGATTTGTTTTCATCGTCTTTTAGAATTGAATGTTCATACCGATGTTAATACCACGGCTCTTTGGGTAAGCCGAGAAGTCAACGCCTGGTGTAAGAGGGTTCTTCGAGGAACGGGTATCTACTTCAGGGTCGAGTCCCGAGTACTTAGTAGCGCAGAATAGGTTAGTACCTTGTACATAGAGTCGGATGTTGCTTATTACCTTAGAGCGTTCCATCCAAACCTTAGGCAGTGAGTAGCCGATGGTGAGTGTGTTGAGACGGAGGAATGAACCGTCCTCAAGGTTCTTGTCGGTTACTACATAGTGCGACATGATAGGTGAGTTGGTATTAGCACCCTTGTCGAGGTTCATTTGGTCGAGTTGTTGTGCCATTGCGGTATACTCGTCGCCATAGACAAATGCGCTTGTAGCAAGTGCTTCTGGCATATAAGTACCGTCTGCAGCGAAGAGCGAGTAACGGTTTGCATAACTTGCTGTCGAGATAAGGTTACGCATCTTAGTCTTCTCGGTAACGGTAGTGTACTCCATGCTGCTGAGGTTCAATATCTTATTTCCGAAGGAGAAGGTGAAGTTTGCTCCCAAGTCGAAGCGTCCCCATTTATCTCCGCCAATGTTGAAGTTGATGTTGAAACCACCGGTGTGTGTAGGTACGGTATTGCCGAGCACCGTTTTATCTTTCTCATCGATTTTGCCATCGTTGTTTAAGTCTTTGAACTTGATAGCACCAGGAACAGGCTTGTTAGTCAAGAAACCATCGCCATAGTCGGCTACGCCTTCTGCTAAGCCCCACGAGTTGGTGCTTGGTACATACGATACGAAGTCGTCTGCGGTGTAGTAACCATCGGTTTCGTAACCTACCACATTACCCACTGGTTCTCCTACTTCTACGAGGAACTCAGCCAAGGTGAGGTATTCGGATGAACCGAAGCAACTGGTCTGTGCCGTAAGCGATGAGACATTACCAAGGTCGGTTACACGGGTCTTGTTGAATGCGATGTTGGCATCAACAGAGAGGTTATAACTGAGGTTCTTCGATTTCTTATCGAGGATGATACCCTTGATAGAGAACTCCATACCCATGTTACGCGTTGAACCGATGTTCTGGTATTGGTAGTTGTAACGAGCAGGCAGTGTCTGTCGGATAATCAGGTCCTTAGTGGTGTTCCAATAGAGGTCAACTGTACCGGACAGACGGTCACGTAAGAAGCCATAGTCGAAACCGAAGTCACGCGTGATAGTCGTTTCCCATTTGAGGTGTGGGTTCGGTGCTATCTTATCGGAACTACCTACAACTAGGATGTTGCTTGTAGTACCCGAACCATTATCTATATAAGTAGCGGTCTGCGAGAGGAAGTCTTGGTGCAGGTAGCCGAGGTCTACATTATTGTTACCAGCCATACCATAACTGAGTCGCCATTTCCAGTTCGACATCCAGTTTTGTGCACCTTCCATCCAAGGCTCATCGGACATACGCCATGCGGCTGCTACCGATGGGAAGTAACCCCATTGGTTCTCTTTCTCGAAACGAGTGGAGCAGTCAGCACGGAAGGTAGCAGTCAGATAGTACCGTCCGAGATAGTCGTAGTTAGCACGAGCGAAGAAAGACAGTTGGTTATCTTTCGGGTCGATGTAGTTGGTGATCTCCATATAGGAAGCCTGTCCGAGATAGTTGAATATCTCACCATTGGTTACATCGTATTCGCCTTTGTATCCGAAGCCTTTCTGGGTGTTGGTCTCACCTTTGCGGATGATAGTCTCTTCACCCAAGAGGAGGCTTACATTGTGTGCCTTATTAAAGGTCTGCTTCCACTCGATGGTGTTGGCATTACGCAATGTCGAACTCTTTTCTTCATCGACTTGCAGTTGGGCAGTACCGCTCTCTATACCAGGACGACCTGTGTTACGCGAGAAGTAGGTAGTAGGACCATAGTAACGGTCGGTAAGGATACTACGGCTCTGATAACCCAATTCCACGCGTGCTGTGAAGTACTTGGCGAACTTATAACTTGCATAACCTTGCAAGTTCCATTTGTTGTCGGTCTTGTACTTATAGTTATCACGAATCGTGGTCAATGGGTCGTAGAGTGAGCCAAATGTCTCATCGTCGTCGCCGTCACCGGTGGTCTTGCTCAATAGGGTAGTAGGCGTATAAACCACGCAGTTACGCAGACGAGACTCGGTGGCAGTACCATTATCCTTGATAGCGTTCGAGCCTGCACCGAGTACACCAGTATTGGTGTATCGTGCCGTAACACCGAGGGTGAAGTTCTTGAATGGTTTGAACTTACCTTTGAAGTTGATGTTGTTACGGGTGTAGTTCGATTGCTCCATGATAGCCTTATCGTCGATACGGTTGTAACTGAGGTTGAAGGTTGCCTTCTTGTTACCGCCACTTACGCTGACCGACTGGTTCGAGGCGAAGCCTGTGCGACCGAAGGTCTTATCCTGCCAATCGATAAACTCGTGTTGTGCAGGGTCTTTGTATTCGGTAAGCAGTTCGCTGATAGAGGTGTTCTGTATTTCGGTCTCAGACTTGTACTTCGTATCGTTGTACAACTTATCGAAGTAAGCGTAGAAGTTGCTGCGCAATGCGGAGATGGATTTATCTTTCTGGTAAGCCCATTCATACTGTATGAGTGCAAACTCCTCTGGGTCGAGTACATCGTACTTCTTGGCGATTTTCTTCCATCCCACATAACCGGTGTAGTCAACATGGAAAGTCATCTTGTCCTCTTCGTCGGAGTCGGCATCCTTGGTGGTGATGATGATAACGCCGTTGGCACCTTGTGCACCATAGATAGCCGTTGCGGCTGCATCCTTGAGGACATCCATCGAGGCGATGTCAGATGGTGCGATGTCGGAGATACTCGATACAGGGAATCCATCGACGATGTAGAGAGGGTCGTTGGACTGTGTAAGTGAGGTACCGCCACGGACACGGATCTTGACATCGGCGTCAGGACTACCTTCGGTGGTTGTTACGCTGACACCCGACAACTTACCTTGCAACGCTTCGGCTGCGGAGGTAACAGGGATATCCTTTAGTTGCTCTGCCGATACGGAAGATACAGCGGTAACGACATCGCGTTTCTTGGTTGTGCCGTAACCAGTTACCACTACTTCTTCGAGTAGTTCGGCGTTCTCTTTGAGGACAACATTGATGTTGTCGCTCGTGATAGGGATTTCTTGTGTGACCAATCCGATGTAAGAGAAGACGAGTGTTTGTGCATCGTCGGGTACATCGAGAGAGTAGTTACCATCGAAATCGGTAACGGTACCGATGGTCGTTCCTTTGACCACTACAGAGGCTGAGATGATGGTCTCGCCTGTTGCATCATGTACAGTACCATGAATTACTTTTGCTTCAGCGCCGAATGATGCAAGGCAGAGCACCGACACTAAAAAGGCTGTGATTCGTTTTGCCATGTGTATTAAATTGTTGTTTTACAGTTAAAGTAAAGAGAGGGTGTGCCATTCTGTATAGGCACATTTCTCACGGTGCAAAGATAATACGATTTCGTATTTTTCTTGTGCAAATTTTGACGCAATATGTAGATTTTTGTATGGTGGGTAATTTTCCTGCTCGCACTGCAGGCTCATTAGAAATAGCGAAAAAGGATGGTATAGAAAGACTAGATGTAGTAGATGCTCTTGATCGCCACTGCGGGGCTGTTCTAGAGAGACTAGAAGGGCTATCGGCTATAATGGACTGTAGAGGTATAGTGGATTATAGAGGTATAGAGCAGAGTGTTGTTACCTGTTAATGTTCTTAGTTAAAGAACAGGGATAGTCCGACGGAGAAGGTGAGCGAGCCGGATGGGTGTTTGATGAGTCCTTGGTTGATGGCGGCTTGGTCGATGACGGTAGGCGTGAGGTGCTGCGTGTAGGCTGCCTCGGCAAAGACTCCGAAGTTACTAAAGATGAACCACTCTACGCCTGCAGAGAAACGCAGGGTCGCTGCATACGAGGTACTGTTGGTGAGAGTGCGATAGTCGTCTGCGTTGTTGTCGTTCCCGTTGTTCTCGTTGTTTGCGTATTTGATGCCTCCGGTATCCTCCACGTTCTTGACGATGGCGATGTTGAGTCCTGGGTCGATAGCAAAGAAGAAGTCCCACGCATGGAAGTAGGGATGCTCATAGAAGGCGCGAATGTCTTTCACCAAAGGAATACGGTAGCCGACACCAAGACTGATGGTGTGATACCACACCTCGCCCGATGTGACATTGGTGCTATTGACGCATAGCGAGTCGTAGGAACGGGAGTGTGCATCGTAGGCAATGAAGGCGTAGGTGCCATAGTTCTTATGGTGTCGCCAACCGAGTCGCATAGCCGAGTTGAAGGCTCCTCCTTCGATACCGTTAGGACAGAAACTGCCGCCGACAACGGTAGGTAGGTCGAGTGCATCGAAGAAGTCGCCGAAGGTGTATTTGTGCGGTACGGAATCAGTAGTGACGGTCGATTCTTGTGCAAAGCAGGGCGTGAAGCATGCTATAGAAAAAAGTATGACAAAAATACGTTTCATAATCCTTAAGTTGAATTTTGTTGCAAAGGTAATGCATTTTTGGCAGAATATTTGTATGTATACCTCAAAAGCGGTAATTTTGCCGTCAAATAGCAGAATATTATGAAGGCTCTTGTAAAGCGTTATCCTGAGAGAGGCATTTGGTTAGAGGAAGTACCAATGCCGGAAGTGGGCATCAATGATGTTCTTATTCGTGTGAAGAAAGCCGCGATATGTGGCACTGACTTACACATGTATAAATGGGACGATTGGTCGCAGAAACACTGTGTTCCGCCCTATACGATGGGTCACGAGTTTGTTGGGGAAGTAGTGGAGGTAGGTCCAGGAGTTCGTTCTGTGAAGGTAGGTGAGCGTGTGACGGCTGAAGGACATATCGTGTGCGGTCGTTGCCGTAATTGCCGCCGAGGCATGGGACATGTGTGCGAGCATAGTCTGTCGGTGGGTATATTCGGTAAAGACGGTGCTTTTGCAGAATATGTGACTATACCGGAGTCGAATATAGTACATGTGCGTCCCGAGATATCGGACGACTTCGCTGCTATCATGGACCCGTTTGGTAACGCCACGCATACGGCCTTGGCTTTTCCGCTCTTGGGTGAGGATGTGTTGATTACGGGTGCAGGACTGATAGGCACGATGGCCGCTGGTATATGTCGTTATGCAGGTGCTAAGCATATTGTTGTGACGGATATCAATCCGTTGCGTTTGGATATAGCCAAGAAGATGGGTGCGACTATCACGGTGAACACTCGTGCAGGGGAGAGCATAGAGGGCGCTATGCAACAGTTGGGTATTCGAGGTTTCGATGTAGGGCTTGAGATGTCGGGTGCACCGTCGGCGTTTAACGATATGATAGAGCACATGTATAAAGGGGCTAACATTGCGCAGTTGGGTATCTTGCCCGAGAACACGCAGGTCAACTGGTCGGATATCATCTTCAATGCGCTGACGATAAAGGGTATCACGGGCCGCCGTATGTGGGAGACATGGTATCAGATGGAGCAGATGCTCTTAGGCGGATTGGACTTGTCGCCTGTTATAACGCATCATTTTGCTTTCGAGGACTTCCAGAAGGGCTTTGATATTATGGAGTCGGGTCAATGCGGCAAGGTGATACTGGAGATAAACAATAACTAAATAATAATAACGATGAAGAAAGTATTTATTGGAGTACTGCTGTCGGTTTGCACGCTTGTTGCTAATGCACAGTTGCAGCCAGGTCTTACGCAGTACACACTGGAGAATGGTCTTACTGTCTATCTTTGGGAGGACCACGAACAGCCTGATGTAACGGGTTATGTAGTAACTCGTGCGGGTTCGATAGATGAGCCTGCCGAATATACAGGTCTGGCTCACTACTTAGAGCACATGTTGTTTAAGGGCACGCAAGAGATTGGTGCGTTAGACTGGGAGAAAGAGAAGCCGTTGTATGAGGAGATTATCCGCTTGTATGATGAGTTCTCTGATGCCACTGACCCTGTATTGCGTGATACGCTGACCAAGCGTATTAACCGTGTGTCGCGTGAAGCAGCCAAGTATACGGCTACTGACGACTTCTCGAACCTTATCTCGGGTATGGGCGGTGAAGGACTGAATGCCGGAACGAGTTACGACCAGACGGTGTACTACAACAACTTCCCTGCTTATCAGATGGAGAAGTGGTTGACTATCTATGCCGACCGTCTTATCAACCCTGTGTTCCGTTCGTTCCAAGCCGAGTTGGAGAATGTGTTTGAGGAGTATAACATGTATCAAGACTATCCGCAGACGCATGCGCAGGAGTTCATGTTCTCGCACTTGTATGCAGGTCACCCTTATGAGCGTGATATCATTGGTACGCCTGAGCACTTGAAGAACCCTCGTCTCTCGCGCCTGATTGAGTTCTACAACACTTGGTATGTGCCTAACAATATGGCGCTTGTCTTGGTGGGTAACTTCGATACGGAGACTACGAAGCCATTGATTGCCGAGACTTTTGGTCGTCTTGAAGCAAAGCCATTGCCTGACCGTCCTATCTATCCAGAGGCTAGTTTCGCAGGCAATCCGGAGTATAAGACAAAGGCTGGCTATTATCCTATGATTGTATGGGGTTATAAAGGTATCAAGGTAGGTCACGAAGACGAGACGGCTCTCGACTTTGTTGTTAACCTGCTGTCGAACTCCATGAATACGGGTCTGCTCGATAAGATCACCATGAACGGTGAAGTATCGTATGCAGGTGCCGATATGGACTCTCGTCGTGACCAAGGTCGTATCATAGTATCGGCTATCCCTTACTACGATGTAGAACAACGCCAGTATGAGTCGAATAAGGCTACGAAGAATATCGTGTTCAAAGAGATCAATAAACTGAAGACGGGTAATATTGATGACTGGTTGATTCAGTCGGTAAAGGAGATGTATAATCAACAGTATGCTTTGATGCTTGAGTCGGCTTCGTCGAAGACAAGTATCTTGGTATCTGCCTTTACTTATCAGATCGACTTAGCGGATGTGTTCTCTGAACTCGACCGTATCAATGCGTTGACCAAAGAGGATATTATCCGTGTGGCAAAGAAATACTTCGATACGGACTATATGACCTTGGCTATCGAGGAAGGTACGCCTAAGAAGAACAAACTGAAGAAGCCTGAGATACAACCGTTGGAGCCTCCTACGGGCGTAGAGACTGAGTATGCTAAGCGTTTCAAACAACTGCCTACGGGTGTTGTGGAAGAGACCTATAACAACTTTGCTGATGTGCAGAAGGTGAATGTATCGGACAATGTGAACTTGTATTACACTCCGAACAACAAGAACAATATCTTCTCGCTCGTATTGCGTTATGGCGTTGGCGAACACGAGATGCCGTTGTTGCCTTATGCTGTATCGTTGATGGAGACAGCCGGTATAATGTCTAATCCTAATATCGATGCACAAGAGTTCCGTCGTCAACTCTCGGAGTTGGGTGGTAGTTGCTCCTATAGCGTAACGGATAACTATCTGTATATCTCTATCATGGGTAAGGACGAGAACTTGGAGAAGATATGTGAGTTGGTCAATCGCCAGATGTTAATGCCTAACTTGGACAAGAAACAGTTGGATAACATCAAGGGTTCGGTACTGTCGTCCCGTCTGACCGAGACCAAGCAGTCGTCCGTCTTGAGCAGTGCGCTCTATGCGTATGCACTCTATGGATCGAAGTCGCCTTATATCGACCGTGTCGACTTCATGGATATCTACCAACTGAGTATTCCTGACTTGCACCGTGTTTTCTCGGCTGCTAAACAATATGCCTTAGATGCACACTATGTAGGTACTCGCTCTGTAGAGGATGTGAAGAAGACATTGGCACTGACCGAAGGTATGCAGGCATCGAAGTCGCCTTGTGACCGTGAGCGTGTGTCGTACGCTAAGAACACTATCCTCTTCTTGCCGAATAGCGAGATGCAGCAGGCTAAGATATACTTCTATATCAATGGTAATCCATATTCCTTGAAGGACGATGTATCGCGTATGGCGTTCGACCAATACTTCTCTGGCGGTTTCTCGGGCTTAGTGATGAACGAGATTCGTGAGAAACGTTCGATGGCGTATACGGCTTATGGTGCTGATGTAACGCCAGCCTTGATTGGCAAAGACTGTTACTTCATTGGTTATGTAGGTACGCAGTCCGACAAGGTGGCTGATGCTATCGATGTGTATATGGACTTGCTCAAGAACATGCCTAAGTATGCTGACCGTGTGGAGGATATCAAGACCTACTTGCGTCAGTCGTCGTTAACCTCGAAGCCGTCGTTCCGTAACAAGAGTATGGTGTTTGCTGAGTGGCAACGCTTGGGTTATACCGACGACCCTGCTCGTGCTTATATCCCTGAGATTAACAACCTGACTTTCGACCAGATACTGACTTACTATCAGAACAATATCCAAGGTCGTCCTATCACGATTGTTATCACGGGTGACCCCAAACTGATTAACCTGAAACAGATTCAGAAAAATCATGGTAAGATAACGAAAGTGTCGAAGGGGCGTTTGTTCAGTTCATTGGACTTAGAATAATATCCTATCCTATCCTAACGATACAACAAGGGGCTACCTAACAGCGATGTTAGATAGCCCCTTGCTTATTGTGTGTTGTTGCTTTAGTTGCTGAAGGTCAGTTCACCGTTTTTGCAGTCGACCACTACAGGCTTCTGTTGGTTGACCTTACCTGCAATGATCTGTTTGCTGAGGTTATTCAGCAGCATAGTCTGCAAGGCACGCTTAACAGGTCGAGCGCCAAACTGAGGGTCGTAGCCCTCGTGGGCAATAAGACGGATAGCATCGTCGGTGACTCGTAGGTCGATACCGTTCTGCTCGAGCATCTTGTGGATACTATCAATCTGCAGTCCAACCACTTGCTGTATCTCTTTCTCGGAGAGTGGCGTAAAGAGAATGGTCTCGTCGATACGGTTGAGGAACTCGGGTCGCAGTGTCTGCCGGAGCAGTTCCAGTACTTGTTTCTCGGTCGTAGCACGGTCGACACCTTTCTCTTCGTTCTCACGGATGAGCGATGAACCTAAGTTACTCGTCATGATGATGATGGTGTTCTTGAAGTTCACGGTTCGTCCTTTATTGTCGGTGAGTCGTCCATCGTCAAGCACTTGAAGCAGTACATTGAACACATCGGGGTGTGCTTTCTCTATCTCATCGAATAGCACCACGCTATAAGGCTTGCGTCGTATAGCCTCGGTGAGTTGTCCACCTTCGTCATATCCTACATATCCAGGAGGCGCACCGATGAGTCGAGTGGCTGAGAACTTCTCTTGATACTCCGACATATCGATACGGGTCATCATATTCTCGTCGTCGAAGAGGTATTCGGCTAAGGCTTTGGCTAACTCGGTCTTACCGACACCGGTTGTGCCAAGGAAGATGAAACTACCTATTGGTCGTTTCGGGTCTTGCAGTCCTGCACGCGAACGGCGGATAGCATCGCTCACGGCTCGTATGGCTTCGTCTTGTCCGATGACGCGCTTGTGCAACTCGTCCTCGAGATGCAGGAGTTTGTCTCGTTCGGACTGCATCATCTTGGTGACCGGTATACCTGTCCAACGGCTTACTACTTCGGCTATATCGTCTTCGTCGACCTCCTCTTTGATGATGGTCTTGCCGTCTTGCATCTTATGCAGTTCCTCTTGGGCGTGCTCGATGTTCTCGGCTGAGGCTTGCAGTTTACCATATCGTATCTCGGCTACCTTACCATAGTCGCCTTCGCGTTCGGCTACATCGGCATCGTGACGGAGTTGCTCTTGCTTGATCTTCTCCTGTTGGATGATATCGATGTACTTCTTCTCCTCTTTCCAGTGAGCACGCATCTTGTCGGCTTCGGCTTTGAGGGTGTCGATCTCTTTGGTCAGTCGTTCCAACTTCGGTTGGTCGTCCTCGTGCTTGATGGCTTCGCGCTCTATCTCGAGTTGCT
This sequence comes from uncultured Bacteroides sp., assembly GCA_964398075.1. GTDB lineage: Bacteria > Bacteroidota > Bacteroidia > Bacteroidales > Paludibacteraceae > Colicola. The sequence continues at coordinate 45,405 of CAYNMA010000004.1, forward strand.
TGATGTTACGCTCGAGCGTGTCTAACTCGTCAGGTACAGAGTCCATCTCGAGTCGTAATCGTGAGGCGGCTTCGTCGATAAGGTCGATGGCTTTATCGGGCAAGAAACGGTCGGATATATACCGAGTAGAGAGTCGTACGGCGGCAATGATAGCATCGTCTTTGATACGCACTTTGTGGTGGTTCTCGTAACGCTCTTTCAGTCCACGCAGGATACTAATAGAAGCGGCTTCGTCTGGTTCGTCGACCATCACTATCTGGAATCGCCTCTCGAGGGCTTTATCCTTCTCGAAGTACTTCTGGTACTCGCTGAGGGTGGTAGCACCGATACACCGTAGTTCGCCTCGTGCCAATGCTGGCTTGAGGATATTGGCTGCGTCCATTGCGCCAGTTGACTGTCCCGCACCTACGAGGGTGTGTATCTCATCGATGAAGAGGATGATCTCGCCGTTCGAACGTGTCACCTCGGAGATGACGCCTTTGAGTCGTTCCTCGAACTCGCCTTGATACTTGGCACCTGCAATAAGGGCGCCCATGTCGAGCGAGTAGAGTTGCTTGCTCTTTAGGTTCTCGGGCACATCGCCTCGTACGATACGGTGGGCAAGTCCTTCGGCAATAGCCGTCTTACCTACACCTGGTTCGCCTATAAGAATAGGGTTGTTCTTTGTACGCCTACTTAAGATCTGCAGCACGCGTCGTATCTCTTCGTCACGCCCAATGACAGGGTCTAACTTACCTGCACTCGCACGCTCGTTGAGGTTGATAGCGTACTTCGATAGGTTTTCGTTGTTGTTTGTGTTGTTACTGTTCATAGTCTGTTTGTTGTTAGGTTTGAATTCATAGTTTGTTTGCGGTTAATGGCAACAAGTATTTGCTAAGGGTTAGGCAATAGATGTACCAATTAAAAAAGGACTGCCATAATGGCAGTCCCCGTGTTCATCATAGTTAAGGTGTTCATTGCTTATATCATCTTTGCTTCTACAACTTCTATGATGTTGTACTATGATAAAGACAAACGGTGTGCCACAAGGTGCGGTGCGATTGGTCTATTCTTCCAAAGAATAGGACTGCACCGTACATATTCTGTGCGGTGCAGTCGGAGTGTGATGCGTTAGAGATGTTGTTCCAGTCTACTCGTAACTGAGCAGTTGATATTGAATCTTGTAGGGAGTATAGTCTGTACTGTATCTTGATTCGGTTTGATAGTAGCGATAGCGGAACGTGTCGTATCCTTTGATGTCGAAGCGCTTGACTAAACCAGACTCTAATTCGGGGCTTTGAGTAAAGTCTCGGTAATCCAATTGACTGCCTTGTAGGTCGAGATAGATGATGCGGAAGGTTATTTCCCGAAGGGTCTTGGTGGTATTGTTCTTTAGGGCAATGTAAGCGTCCGAGCCATCGTCGGAGTACGATTCCATAGTGACAACGTTTTGACTGATAGGTTCGGTCGACTCGGTTGTCTCGGTAGCAGTATTGTTGCCTTGGGTTTTTATTGCGACATAGTAACCAATAGCCATTCCTGCGATAAAGAGAAAGGCATAGAGAAAGAACTTTTGCATAGTGTGATGCTTTTAGGGTTAATACTGAGCGCAAAGGTAGGGAATATTTGACAATTGTACAATTGTACAATTTGACAATTTGACAATTTGACAATTTGACAATTTGACAATCGCATAGTATATTGTTTCCTTCGTATTGTCCGTGGGTAAGATGCTACGATTGTGGAGACGTGAAGCGAAGGCAGGTGCGTAAGCACTGAGTCTGCCTGAG